>JAZQHZ010000317.1:0-2466 GCA_045540855.1 Clostridia bacterium | reverse complement strand
CCTGTTCCTATTCTGCCTGAGCCACTTACGGTATATACTCCGCTTGAATAGTCTACCCAGGCTCCGCCCTTTTCACCGAACACTCCGTTTCCTATGTCAACAAAGCTGAAGCTGCCTGCATCGCCTGTGGAATTTACGTATACTATTGATACAGTACTCTGTGATGCCTCGCCCTTTTCATTATAGGCACGACACGAGATATAATGCTCACCCGGTAAAAGTGAAATATTGTCTTTTATTTCATTTCCGTCATATGATGCAATAAGCTTATTTCTGTCATAAAGCTCCATCTTAGTCACTTTGACATCATTAACTGCATCTGCTATTGCGTGATAGCTGAGTGTTTCATTATCATTTATAACCGCCCAGTTGCCGTTATCAACACTGTATCCGTTAATCTCATCATTGAGCGATGCCGTTGCAGGTGAAAGCACTGTAACCATCGGATTTGACGGAAGTGCTTGCTCTTCGCTCCAGTCGTTTACATATGCCTCGATAAGTGTATATCCTGCAAATTCTCCGCTTGAAATTATATCCGTTTCACCATATGACGAAAGACCGTTTTTGCTTATCCAGTCTGACGGAATTGCAAAGGTACGGGTAACAGTCTCTGTTGCAATTGCACCGCCTGTTTCATTTGCATTGTTTACTATTCTTCCCGTCTGATTCTTTACGTCATTTATAACACGTGCATCAATCGCATCACGCTTAGGCAGTGTTGCACCTGCATTGGCAAGCACATAATCATATGCCTCACGTGCCGAGGTCGCCTCATATGCGTAATCGCCCATATCTACCTCTTCTGAAAGAAATTCTGCATATGAGCTGTTATTAATCCCCTGCGAATTATCTGAGGTTACATCTTCATTGCCCCAGACATAGTTTCCGCCAAAATAAAACTGCGAATATGGCTTTTGCTTGTTTCCGTTACTTACGTCAAATATCCTTGAACGTATTCCCTTGCCCGTTCCCGGACCGTATTTATAGTAATTGTTTTCCCAGTTTACTATTGACGGAGTCTGTGTTACGTTATTATATGAATATGGCTCCGCACCGTAGGCTGAATTGGTAAGTCCCCAGTTGTAGATTACGTTATTTGAGAAGTCTGTATTCTGCAATTCTCTGTCAAGTCTCGGCGAACGGCTGTCGTGATGTGCGAACAGGTTATGTACCCAGGTTGAATTTGTAGCACCGACAATTGCACCGTAGCCGTGTGCACCCTTGAAATGATTGCTCATTCTGAGGCTTTCTGCGGCTATACAGTTCTGCACCGTTATATTGCTTCCCGGTGTATCACTTTCACTCGAGCCTGCATAAAGCGTTAGCATTTCATCCACCGACCACGACATTGAGCAATGATCCAATACAATATTTTTATTCCATCTTCCACCGATTGCATCTGGCTCACCGCCGTTTTTATCCGTCGGACGTACTCTGATATGACGCATTATGACGTTTTGCACGCCGTTAGAAAAAAGTATATCTCCGCCTGTAAATGTAATTCCGTCACCGGGTGCAGTCTGCCCTAAAATTGTAAGGTTGTTTTTCTTGATAGAGAGTGTTCCGTTAAGCTCGATTGTGCCGCCAACGTCAAACACTATTATTCTTCCCTCTTTTGAAACCGCATCCGCAAATGAGCCTGAGCCGCTCGCCTTAAGGTTTGTTACGTGATATACCGACCTTGACGATGCACCTCTTGCACCTGTGGTATATTTGCCACCGCCTTCAACGCCCGGAAACGCAAGTGTTGCCGCATATGCCGATGCCGTTGATATGCTCAACGCACAGATTACCGCTATTATTACCGCCTTTTTCTTCATAATCCTTCTCCACTTTCCAATCAAATATAATTAATAAAATTTTATCATACTTCACCTGCCATTGCAAGAAAAGACAATAAAAAAGACAATAATACCACTGTTTTTTGTGGTATTATTGTCTTTATCATTTCAATTATAAAGCCTTTGTTTCAACTTCCTCACAGATAAGCTTAACAAACTCGTCAACACTCATACTTCCCATATCGCCCTTCTTTCTTGAACGTACCGAAACTGTACCGTTTTCGATGTCCTTGTCACCTACAACGATCATATACGGAACCTTTTCAAGCTGTGCTTCACGGAGCTTATAGCCGAGCTTTTCACTTCTGTCGTCAACCTCTGTACGGATGATGCCCTTTTCCTCAAGCGCCTTCTTAACCTCGTATACATAGTCAAGATGTCTGTCTGCAATCGGTAAGAACTTTGCCTGTACCGGTGCAAGCCATACCGGGAATGCACCTGCATACTTCTCTATTAAGAGTGCGAGTGTTCTCTCGTAGCAACCGATTGAAGTTCTGTGAATGATATACGGATTCTTCTTCTTTCCGTCACGGTCTGTGTATTCCATATCAAACTGCTGTGCAAGCATCTGGTCAACCTGGATTGTTACAAGTGTATCCTCCTTGCCGTGTACGTTCTTGATCTG
>JAZQHZ010000316.1:0-3304 GCA_045540855.1 Clostridia bacterium | reverse complement strand
CACAGATGACTTTATCAGAACAGTATGTGAATAAAGGATATCATGTACTGTATAAAGATAACATAAAGCGGAGAATTAACAGTTTTTTTGATGACTAATAAGCCACATAATAATTTAATACCTAACAAAAATTTCCACTCCACGTATTGCCTGCCTCTCACACATATGCTACAATAACAATGTAAAAATGGTAAGCAGGTAACATGGTAAGCAGTTAAGACGGTTTGAGAATGCTATCCCTTGGGATAGGTATGTCTTAAACTGTCTTTTATCATTTTTACGGAAAAACTAAATATTTTGGAACAATGAATACACTAACGTACTTGACGATAGTGTATTTTTTGTTTGCGGAAAGGAGGAAACCATAATGAGGAGAACAACTAATTACAGGAGAGGAGTGATTTTCGGTGATAGAACTGGATGGGCTTTGTCATATTTCCTACTATGATCCCGGCAACGGTGTACATCTGGAATGTTATGCGGATACATTCGTGTACCACAAGGTAAGCAATTCCGTACGCAACCTTGTTGCAATGCAGTTTGGCGGATACCCGGAACAGGTACGTGGTATGTCGGATGTATTGCGTAAAGGTGTAAGCATAGAGGCGGAAATAGAAAATCACAGAATCATCATGACGGCAAAGCATAAGGCATATAAGCGGAGCATTTCACATGACGGCGTGTATGCAGAAGGAATGGTTATGGCTACAGACGATGAAAACGGCGAAATGCAGGATGAATCAGAGCAGGAGGTAAAGAATCCGGCAGTTATGCGCAGGATGTATATCTTCTGCGAAGAGGGAGATACAGATTCACTGTTCAGTGAGCTGGATAAGAAAACTGCTATCCCGCTTATTCCTGAGTTTAAGGACTTCATATTGAATGAATGCTTAAAGAAAGGTATACTTGTTCAGCTTGAGGTGTTGTCAGCGTCGGCACGTTTTGATGCGTATATGCTCAAGGTACGTAATGATGAAAAAGAGATTGAAGAAATTGTAAACAGTGGTCTTAGGACAGGCAAGATTACAATTCCCGGAGCAGTACAGGGCGGTTTTGAGAACATTGAAACCGTATCGCAGTACTTAAAAGAATACGGTGTCACGATTGCAAGCCGTATAAGGGAGTCGTTTAATCCATTGTTTGATCCTGCTACAGAACCTATTTGCGACAGGTTGAAAAGGATAAACGGCAATATAAAGAAGAATACAGGATATCATCTGTATCCGGCACAGCTTGCAGTGGCAGAAGCACTGAAAAGGTGTCTTGACAAATCTAAGATAGGCATAGTTGTTGCGGAATGCGGCAGTGGTAAAACAAAGGTAGGCTCGTGTGCATTGGCAGTACATCAGAACGGTAAAAAGAGTTTTAATGTGGTGTTATGCCCGTCACACGTGACAAAGAAATGGGTGCGTGAGATAGAAGAAACATTGCCCGATACGAAAGGTGCAGTTGTATATTCACTTGCCGATATTGACCGTGTGCATAAGGAATACACAGAGGGCGACAAAAGCATTTACGCAGTTCTTTCAAAGGAACGTGCAAGAGACGGATATATGCGCAAACCTGCAGTGATATATTCGAAGTGCAAACGTGCGTATTTGTGTCCGAATTGCGGAAATACGGTTGAAATGGAAGTGAAGGCAGATGGCTCAAAGTATAAGGTGTGTGCGGATCAGTTTTTCTTTAAGAAGGAGACAACACAGAACCATAAATGTGAATTCTGCAAAGAACCGCTGTGGACTGTGCTTAATCCCGATGACAGAAAACTTTCGCACAACAAATGGATAAAGATAGGCGGTTACGGATTCATTTACCGGGATTTTGCTCACAAGCATCTGGAGGCAACAAAGGATGCGAAGGTACTCGACAAAATTGCGGAAATTATAGATAATCCGGAAGTGCTATTTACGGCAAAAGGAGCGTACCGCAGATATTCCATGAGCAAATACATCGCTGAACGTTTCAAGCAGATTGACGGCTCTATCTTAGATGAGCTGCATCAGTTCAAGGGCGACAGCGGACAGGGTGATGCAATGGAAACGTTGGTCGGCTGTTCAAAAAAAGTAATAGGAATGACGGCAACTCTTATTAACGGTTATTCAAGCGGACTGTTTTATCTTCTGTACCGTATAGTGCCGAGGCTTATGCAGATAGACAATAAGAGCTATGATAATCCGTCGGCATTCAATAACGAGTATGGAGTTACGGAAACAACGTATCAGCTTGACGGTAGCGAATATAATGCAAACAGCAAGAGCAAGAAAAAGCTTTTGCATACCCGACAAAAGCCGGGCGTTTCGCCATTGGTGTATTCGAGATTCCTTATAGACAATGCGGTGTTTTTATCGCTTAACGATATGGGAAAACACTTACCCGACTATGAGGAAATACCTATTGAGCTGGAACTGAAGCCGGAGATAAAAAAGGAATACGACAGAATACAGACAGCGTTCCGTAATTGCGTAAACGGGCGAAATGCCTATGCAATGAAGATTATGTCAAAGTTCTTGAGTATTCTTACCACTTATCCCGATCAGCCATATAATAACGTACCGATTTACGGTCCGGGCAGTAAAGAGCCGATTATAGTTCCGAAGGATTTATCGAGCTTTGATGAACTGCATGAAAAGGACATAGCAACACTTGATATAGTCAAAGGAAAAGTCCGAAACGGCGAACGTGTACTTATCTATACAAGCTGGGTAAAGATTGATACTCAGGAAAAACTCAAAAAGCTGTTAGAGGAAAATGACATTAAGGTTGCGGTTCTTGAACAGAAGGTAAGCCCGGAAAAACGTGAGGAATGGGTGCAGAAACGGCTTGATGAAGGCATTGACGTACTGATAACAAATCCGTCTCTCGTTGAAACAGGACTTGACCTGAACGCATTTACTACGCTTATCTATTATAATATAGGCTATAACCTGTTCACGTTCCGTCAGAGTTCAAGACGTTCATGGCGAATAAACCAAAGTGCACCGAGGATAGAGGTGTATATCCTCTATTATAAGGGTGTTATGCAGGCAAGAGCTATAAAGCTTATGGCATCAAAGCTTGCGGCGGCAACCTTGGTAGAGGGTAACTTCTCCGACGAAGGTCTTGCGGCAATGAGCGATTGCTCGGATATGACGTCACAGCTTGCAAGAGAGCTTACAAAGGGGATTCGTGACGAGGTTGAGGACGTTGGTGAAATGTTCAAAAAGATGGCAATCATAAAGGACAATTCAGCGGAGCCGGAGGATATGTCGGATTATATTATTATTGATGATACAGTGGAGAAAACTGTACAGCCGTCAAATATAAT
>JAZQHZ010000315.1:0-4752 GCA_045540855.1 Clostridia bacterium | reverse complement strand
ATAATACATAACAGGATGGATGGATAATGGCAAAGCTGACAATAAATTTTGACGGTGAGCAGAAGGCGATTTCGCCTATGCTTTACGGAATATTTTTCGAGGATATAAACCGTGCGGCGGATGGCGGTCTGTACGGTGAGCTTATTGCGAATAATTCATTTGAATATTTTTACAGTGAGGACGGCTGCGATATGCACTTCGCTGACTGGGAAAGCTTCGGTGCGAAGGTGAAAATCAAGGTCAGAGGCAGCTATAACAGGGTGAATCCGCATTATGTACATATCGTGGCGGATAATAACGGTGGTATCCGCAACCTCGGCTTTGGCGAGGGTGGAATTGGCGTGCACGAGGGACGGAGCTACCGTCTGTCCTTCTTCGCAAAGGCGAAGGCGGAGGTGCTGCTTGCGTGCCGTTTGTCGGATAACGGTATTCCGTTTTCGGAGACATCGGTTATAATCGACTCTCAGGACTGGACGAAATATGAGCTTGAAATGAAGGTGTCGTCAACGGTGGAGAATGCTGTGTTTGAGGCAGTGCTGCCGTTCGGCGGCGAGGTGATGCTTGATAATGTGTCGCTGTTCCCGGTGGATACCTTTAACGGCAGAAGAAACGGGCTCAGGGCGGATATTGCTCAGATGATAAAGGAGCTCAAGCCGAAATTTATGCGTTTTCCGGGCGGTTGTATCGTTGAGGGCAGGGATTTCGGCTCGATGTATAACTGGAAAAACAGTATCGGTGCGGTTGAGGAGAGAAAAATCAATAAAAACCGCTGGCAGCTTGATGAGTATCAGATGAAGGGCAACCGTGCTCAGGACTATTTCCAGTCGCTCGGGCTCGGATATTATGAATATTTCCTCTTCTGCGAGGATATAGGTGCCGAGCCGTTGCCCGTAATGAACTGCGGTATGACGTGTCAGTGGCACGAGGCACTGACTGTTCCTGTGGATGAGCTGGAGCCGTATATTCAGGATATAGTGGACCTTGTAGAGTTTGCAAACGGTAAACCTGATACAAAGTGGGGCGAGAGAAGGGCTCAGATGGGGCATCCGGAGCCGTTCAATCTGAAATACGTAGGTATCGGAAACGAGCAGTGGGGCAAGGAGTATTTTGAACGTTACGAGGTATTTGAAAGAGCACTGCGTGAAAAGTGCCCGGAAATCAAGCTGATAACAAGTGCCGGCTGGGATAGCGAGGGCAAGGATTTTGACTATGCCGTGGAATGGATGAAAAACAATAAGGACAAGGCATTTGCGGTGGACGAGCATTTCTATAAGTCGCCGGAATGGTTCCTTAACAATATCCACCGCTACGATAATTACGACCGTACTATGCCTAAGGTTTTTGCGGGTGAGTATGCGTGTCACACTGCAAAGGAAAAAGAGGCAAAGCGTAACAATTATTATGCGGCATTGTGCGAGGCGGCGTTTATGACGGGTATGGAGAACAATGCAGACCACGTATGGATGTCGTGCTATGCACCACTTCTGGCAAAGGAAGGATGCGAGCAATGGCGTCCGGATCTGATATGGTTTGACAATCTGAGTGTATACGGAACGCCAAGCTATTACGTGCAGAAGCTGTTTTCGCTCAATTACGGCGATACATTGGTTGAAAGCAGCTGTGATGATGAGGACATTCACGTCTCCGTAACGACAGATAATGACGGACTGTATATCAAAATAGTGAATGTATCTGCACAGGATAAGCTGCTTGAGCTTGATACTGTGGGTGGCAGAATAGATGATGACGTATCGGTAGCGGTGTTGAGTGCAGATCCGGAGGCGCAAAACAGTATAGAATCACCGCATAATGTGGTGCCGTTATATAAGGAAGAGCACTATGAAAGCGGCAACAATATTCCTGTGCCGGGTTACAGTATATTAGTCATTAAGATATAAAACTGGTATTTTCTGGGGATAAAATCAACGATTTGGGTGATAATTGGTGAAAAAAGAGTGTTTTATACAGGAAAAATTGTTCAAATGGTGAAAAAAATAATAAAATGATTGACAAGCAGGCTTTTTTGTGATATATTATATGTGAAATGATGATTATGTGTAGGAAGGATGAAAGGTCATGAGAAAGTATAACAGTCCGATTATCGAGATTCTCATTTTTGATGAAGAAGATGATATTCTCACGGCAAGCCAAGCGACTTATTCAGCGAAGCAGTTGAATGAGTATATGTTTAATAATAGCAATGTAACATCCACTACGACTATAAAGCTACAGGATGTAAAGGTATCAGCAGGTAATTAATAAGGTGAGCCTCCCTGAAAAGGGAGGTTTTTTGTATTGATTTTTAAACGTATAAAAAAATTTAAAAAAAGGCTTGACAAAGGTAATAATATGTGGTAAAATAGTCGGGTAGTCAAGATTCAGAGATATAGGGGTGTAGCTCAGTTGGTAGAGCAGCGGTCTCCAAAACCGCGTGCCCAAGGTTCGAGTCCTTGTACCCCTGTTAGAATTAAGTCCCAAGAAGTCAGGTTTTAAGCGGCTTTGAGGGACTTTTCTTTTTGTTCGGAACAGGGCTTGTCCTTTATTTGTCCTTTATCGTATCTTATACCAACTTGAAGTTATTTCCCACAGCTTCACTTATCTTGGCTTGCGATTTAGCAAAAGCGTGAGCATATATGTTGAGCGTAGTACTTGCATCGCTGTGTCCAAGACACGCTTGTACGGTCTTTACACTTGCGCCTGCGTCAATCATAAGACTTGCAGCAAGGTGTCTGAAGCTGTGCGGTACAACATACCTTAAACCTTCTCTCTCGCAAAACTTGTGCAGCCATTTACTCGGTGCAGATGGCGAAAGAGTTTGTCCTTCGCTTCGTTTGAAAACAAAATTGTTTTCTTCCCATTTGGTTCCCAATCGAAAGCTTTCCTGTTTGTAGAAATCCTGCAAGCGTTTCAGATATGTAAAAATCACTTCCGGCAGTTTTAAACTTCTGTTTGATGTAGCGGTTTTGGGTGAATCTAAAACATTACCTTTGCCTTTTACGTGATACAGAGCTTTATCAATTGTGATAATATGATTTTCAAAATCAATATCATCCCAAGTTAAGCCAGCTAGTTCACCACGTCTAAAACCACTGTAAATTGCTAATATGAAGTAGCATTGATACATAAGCGGTGCTTTTTCTACAAGACGGTCTATAAATGTCTGTGCTTCTTCTAAGCTGTACATATCACGCTGACTGTGTTTTACTGTCGGTATGACTGCATTACGGCACGGATTTCGTAAAAGCATTTCTAATCTTACTGCATAATCGAAAACCGAGGATACATATGAAATATAATTTTTCACGCTCTTTGCACTGAGCGGTTTGTGTCCCTTTCGCTCACTGCCTTCCGAAAGTGATACAATCAGATTCTGAATAATCCGGGTGTTGATTTTATCAAGTCTGAAATATCCGATTTCTTCATTGATACGATTTATTGTGTGGCTCATGTTATCTATCGTTGTCTGCTTCAGATTGTTTTTAGCATATTCATTCTTCCAACGCTCTGCAAATTCTGAAAACTTGGTCGCTGAGGTTGTAAAACCGTTCATACACGCATCCTCAAACATAACCGCCTGATGATTCAGTTCCTTTTCAATTTGCTTGGCTGTCATTTTCTTGTCGGGTTTCCACGTCTTTGTGCGAATAACCTGCTTGCCGTTCACATCGTAACCACAGCTGACACGAATCTGATAACGGTCGCCTCTTTGTCTAATGGTTGCCATTGATGAATCTCCTTTCTTTTAAGGGACTCTCAAAAATTTGCTTAGACAAGGAAAACAACCGCAAGATGTATGTATATACTTCGAGGATTGTTTGATGCAGTATAAGCATATTTTTGTGAGTACCATTCATCTGTGACATACCCTCTGCATCTCTATTATATAACTAACACAGAGGATATGTCAACCTAATATTTATCTTTCTATATCCCTATTGCGTTTCTTTTGAGGGTGTAGAAACTCCTCTAATTTATCTCTTAATTGTAGCCTATCAATAAACCGCAACACCTTATTCACAAACGTTTTCAATTCTGATAATTCTCTTTTGAGTGAATTTATCGTTTGTCTGAATTTTGATATTTCATCTTTCTGCTCGGATATAGTTTGCTTGAGTTGCGTATTCTCATATTCCAGAACTTCCATTTTTGCAGACAGAGCGTTTTCCTTGCTCCTATGGGCATGGTATCTCTTTGCATTGGTTACAAGGCTGTCATAGTCCTCCAGGCTTATTGTAATGTCGCCCTTCAATAATGTTTTTCCGGTATGTATTTCATCAAGGCTTTTGACCTTTTTGGTTTTATCGACTAATAAATCCAGCTCCTGTGTTTTATTCACGATTTGTTCTTCAATTGCGGTGACTTCTTTCATTCGTTCCTGAAGCTTAAATTCCTCAACTGACAAATTACTGCGGTGTATTCCCTTAACTTCATGCTCAATACCATGCTCTGCCATACATTCTGCAAGCCGCTGTTTTTCACTGTCAATCCACAATTTGGAGCAGGTATTGAGCTTGTCCTCGTTCTTGAATCCCTGCTGTTCCAATGCCTTTGAAAGTGAATTTCTTGTGGATAATCCTCTTTTGCTCTCTGTTGCGACAGGTATGAAATCTATATGTAAATGCGGTGTTGCTTCGTCCATATGGATTACTGCATTAAAGATATGTATGTGCGGATTGTTATTCTGAAATTTAGTGTAAAACTCTTACAGGATAACTGACGCTGTGTTTCCCTCCGGTGTTCCTACTGCGGTAT
>JAZQHZ010000314.1:0-4120 GCA_045540855.1 Clostridia bacterium | reverse complement strand
TATCGCGTGGTTTTCTTATACAAAAAAATCTGTTGCATTAAATGCAACAGATTTTTTATTACTGATTTTTATTCCAGATTCTTTCTTTTTCTGCCTCTTCTTGCCGGAAGCTCTGCCTTTTTCGGCTTCTCCAGCTTAAGGTCAGCAAATAACTTTATTACCTCATCAATTGACATTTCTGAGCAACGTGCATACTCAACAAGCAAAGTTGTTTTTAAGGTGTTCATAGCCTTATCATCAAGCTTGTCAAATACAGCCACTATGTCATCATCTGCAATTGTGTCAACTCCGCCCTTGACCTCTTTATCTCCGTCATTAAAACGCTTCAGCATTGACTCAGGGAAAATATCTATATCTCTTATAGTCTGATGGGTCAATTTATTATAGTCAAAAAAGAACAGCATTGACAAATACGTATCCCATGACATATCACGCTCATCTCTCTCAATGGCACTTAATGTTTGTCTTGAAATTCCAATGAGTCTTGCCAAATCCCCTTGTGATATTCCCAGTTTTGCTCTGAGTGCAGGAATCTCTGCCGTAAGATTCGCTATAAACTTAGCCTTCTCCTTTTCGGATAATGCCCATTTTTCTGTGCGTTTCATTTCTTACCTCTACTTTCCTGATTGCATATCAGTTTTTTTAATTTACCACTATAATTGTACCATACCACAGATAAATTGTCAATAGGAAAATACCAAAAAATGTAAAATTTTGTAAATTCCTCCCTAATATGTCGTTTTTTGGTTTTATCAGATTTCAGCATATACCAGCTCTGTTCTGGTATTGCTCAGAGGTCGGTTAAAATACAGGCGTTTCCCATCCCTTGAGAAGGATGGATTGGGATGCACCTGTAATTTCCATACTATATCCTCAAAATGCCCTATCGGAAATACTTTTACAGGTTTTTTGTTGCCTTTTTCGTAAAGATACACGTCCGGCGAATATCCCGGATAGCACCTGTCACCGGCAAACATAGTCCTGTCCTTGTTTCCGTCCATATGATTACCTATTCCGCCAAGAACCTCTATCTCCTCGCCATCCTTGCTGAAGCGTGCAAGATAGCTTGTTTCCATTTCGATATGCCGTCCCTGATTGAACTGGCGTGTTGCCATATACGTTTCATCGTCATACCACAGCTGATGCACAGGCTTATCCGGAATAATATGAGTTTTTCCGTTATTTAAATCTATTGCACCCAATGCACCGAATACCGGGCATTCCTTTACGCTTAACCGCATCATAACAGACGTTGCTGAAGGATTAAGCTGTACGTGGCTTACCGACGTTGTATACTCCGTAGGCGTGAGACCTGCATTTTTTACGATGCTCAAAATATCTTCATCCGTAGCTGCTTTTTTTATTATACCCGTTTTTGTGTCAAGTATGTATATTCCGCAACCGTCAATCTGAGGATAGTCCGGATTTTTGCCCATAAACTCCTGCGATACAGAAAACGGATACATACCGTTTTCCGCACAGTGACTTTCCTTGGCATAAATCTTATGCTTAACCTCGCCCGTATCAACATTTTGAATTCTGAATACCGGCAAGCCCGAATCCGAATCACGGAAAACAATATCCGTATCATTTATAAAGGTCGCAGACGGACCGTTATGGTTCAGGCAATTGACACTGAACACCTGACGGTGATTTGTGCCGTTATGATTGCAAATCCATATTTCCATTCCCTCGCCTACGCTCAGATCCTTTTTCCTTGCATAAACAATTCTGCTTCCGTCCGGGCTTTCAAGCATACCGCCATTCATTCCGCCGAGGGTTGAAAAATCACCTTCAGCTATCTTTTCTATTCTCATTTGTTTTCTATCTCCTCCACAACAGCCTCAAGAAAATCTGTAATCTTAATATGCTGCGGACATACCTTTTCACACTTACCGCACTTTATGCAATCAGACGGTTTTCCGTTGTTTCTTGCGGTATCATTTAACTGCCACTTTGCGTGGTCAAAGCGTGAAAAACGCTTGTAGTCATTATAAATTCTGAAATATCTCGGAATTGCGATATTTTTCGGACAGCCCTCTGTACAATAATTGCACGCAGTACACGGCACTGCAATGCTTTCCTTTATCACCTTAACCGCCTTATCTACAATTTCGCTTTCCTCGTCATTAAAAGGCACAAAATTCTTCATATAGCTCATATTGTCCTCAAGCTGCTCCATTGTGCTCATTCCCGAAAGCACAGTCAATACCTGCGGCATTGATGCAACGTATCTCACTGCCCACGAAGCAGTTGAGGCATTTTCGTCATAGTCTCTGAAAAGCTTCTCTGCCGCCTCCGGAATTGATGCCAGCATTCCGCCCTTGACCGGCTCCATTATAATAATCGGCTTATTGTGCTTGACTGCCACGTCATAGCACTTTTTGCCCTCTATATTTTCATCGTCCCAGTCAAGGTAATTTATCTGAAGCTGTACATATTCCATTTCAGGATGCTTGGTTAAGATTTCATCAAGAACCTCTGCCTTATCATGAAACGAGAAGCCTAAGTTTCTGATTTTACCCTCTGCCTTCATCTTCATCACAAAATCAAATGCACCTACGTTTTCTGCAACCTCTAACAGCTGCTTATTCATTGCGTGGAGCCAGTAATAGTCAAAATACTCAACTCCGCAGCGCTCCAGCTGCTCATTGAAGATTTCCTCAAGCTGCTTTGACTCCTTTATCAAAGACATCGGCATCTTGTCCGTAATTGTGAAGCTGTCACGCGGATAACGCTTCACAAGTGCCTCACGCAGCGCAACCTCGCTCTGACCGCCGTGATAGAAGTAGGCAGTATCGTAATATGTAAAGCCCTCTTCCATAAAGCGGTCTACCATTTTCTCAAATAACGGCTGGTCAATGCTCTTGCCGTCCTCGTTGTTTGTAAGCGGTAAACGCATAACTCCAAATCCTAACTTTCTCATTTTAATCTCCTCCTTTATACTGATAAGCTATAATTTTCTATATCTAAATATTTTCCAAATTTCTCACCCACCTCACGGATTGTTCCGCAAAATTCAAATCCGAATTTCGAATGAAGCTTCACACTCGCTTCATTCCCGGCGGTGATTACGGATACAACCGTATGAACGGTTTCATCCTCTCTTGCCATTTTTATTATTTCGCTCATAAGTGCCGTTGCTACTCCGCAATTTCTGTGATATGGCGAAACATATACCGACAGCTCCACCGTCGACTTATATGCTTCCTTTTCACGGTACTGTGACAAACTTGCATATCCTGCACATTGCCCGTCAATTTCTGCTACAATCAGCGGATGATTACCTGTATTATGACTATCAAGCCATATCTGCCAATCGTCCGTATTTTTCGGTTCTAAATCAAGAGTTGCCACTCCGTTTATAACCTCATAATTGTAGATGTCAAGAAGCTCCTTTAAATCTCTTTGCTCTGCTTTTCTTATTATCATTTTTACAGCTCCTTATACATAAGATAATGCGGATAATTTTCCTCTAAATACATATCTCCTACGCACTTATAGCCGACCTTTTCATAAAAGCCCTTTGCCCGCTCCTGTGCCGAAAGCCATATTTCCTTTACTCCGTCCTCTTTTAGCTGACGGTGTGCTTCTTCCATTATAAGCCTGCCGACTCCGTTTTTCCGTTCTTCCCTCAACACCGCCATTCTGCCAAGCTTGTATTTCTGCTTTTCCTCATCGAAAAAATATCTGCACGTTGCAACAGCCTTATCATTCTTATACGCAACTATATGCACAGCTTCATCGTCTACCGTATCAAATTCCTCACAAAAGCCCTGCTCTTTTACGAACACTGTTTCACGAATATATACCGAATCCTGCGGCAATTCTCTGTAACACTTAAATTCCATCTGCATCTCCCCTTTTTATGTAATTATATCACATTTTATATACCTTAGTCAATGTATAATTACGTTATAATAAAACACTGTTTTTTAACATTTTATAATTTTTGCATTGCACATTTCATATAATTATGCTATAATTGAAATATAATTATTTCGGGAGGTTCAGGCTTTGAAATATTATGTGTTTGATGCTCATTGCGATACGTTATCGTATCTGCTTGATTCAGGCGAGTCATTCCAAAACAATAACGGTATGGTTGACCGTTTAAGGT
>JAZQHZ010000313.1:0-5638 GCA_045540855.1 Clostridia bacterium | reverse complement strand
CTCGCCGAAATGCTCTGCATTCATTTCCTTCATAAACTTCTTTGTTGCCGGGAAACCGCTGTAATCGCCAAGCACTGCATCTGTTCCGCAATACGGACATACTGCTGTGTCCTCGCCAACGATATACTCAACAACCTCTGACGGCTTGAATGTGTTCACACAGCCGAAGCATCCGCACTTCTTACTCTTCTCAAGCTGCTTCTTATTCTTCATACTGAACTCGTTCGCAATCTGATACATATTGAGCTTTGCAATTTCGTACGGCGGCTCCTCGCCCTCTTCTTCCTCCGGCTCGCTTGAGTTGAGGTATGTCTTAACCATTGCAAGCTCGTAAAGGTCAACATTGTATTCGTCCTTTTCTGAAATCACGTAATCCCAGAGCTTTGAAACCTCTACGTTTGTAACCTCGCCCTTTACGTTACCTGTGTTGTAGTGCTCGAACTTTCTCTTGAGCATAAATACGTGCTCACCCTCAACTCTGCCCGGTAAAAGCACTAAGTCTGACATTGTTACACGCTCTGAAATCTGTCTTGTTGCAATTCTGAAGGCTGCATCTGCGGGTTCTTCACCCTCTACAATTCTGCCCTTGCACATTGCACCGAACTTACCGCCTGATAACGGCTTTCTCAGATACACCTTGAAGCCCTCTGTGCCCCATGATACTACCCATAAGTGAATTAAATCTCCTGTCATTTCTCTTTCCTGCCTTTCTTTATACTCTTTTATTTACTTTATATACCTTTATCCAGCGTGACGGGATGTTCAGCCTGAAAATTCCGTCTGCCGCTTCAAATTCTTCCTTGTCTGCACTCACGCACTCGATTTCGTGTACGTTATATTTCGCCACGTCAAGTCTCACGTTTATCGCATCGTTTCCGCAGTTTGCCACTACCACAAACATATCATTGTCATAGTAACGGACAAACCCGTAAACCGAGCCTTCCTTATACACGCTTTCAAACTCACCAAGCGAAAATGCCTTTGAGCTGTTTCGCAGAGTTATCATATTTTTATATCTATCACGCACTCTGCCGTCCGGGTCAATTTCATCAAATTTATCCCACGGCATACACATACGGCAGAACGGGTCTCCGTAGCCCTGCACACCGATTTCGTCACCGTAGAATATACACGGTACGCCCGGCAGTGTCATCATAAGTCCCATAACAAGCGTTGCTCTGTCCTGTGCGACCGTCAATGAATATCCGTCAAGAGCGAACTTCGCCTGATAATCACGGTCAACCTCGTGACGTGACGGTACTCCGCCCATAAGTGTCATAAGTCTTTCAACGTCGTGGCTTGAGAGCATATTTAAAAGTGAATGATACGCCTGCGGCGGATAATTCTCCTTCAGGCTCATCAGTCTTGCATCAAGCCCCTTGGCATCTATTCTTCCGAGTGCCGCATCAATCAGGGCGTTTCGCATCGGATAATTCATTACCGAATCCAGCTCATCACCCAAGAAATACTCACGTCTTTCGCCGTAAGCCTCCTTGTTTGAAGCATCTTCCCATACCTCGCCGATGATTACTGCATCCTCATCCGTCTTTTTGACGTTCTCTCTCAACTCCTTAACAAAGAAGCCCGGAAGCTCGTCAACTACGTCAAGTCTCCAGCCCGAAGCACCTGCCCTGAGCCATTTTTTGATGATTGCATCCTCGCCCGATAAGAGATATTCTCTTAATTCCTTGCTATTTTCCTCAATCTGCGGCAAGGTTGTCATACCCCACCAGCTTTCATAGGTTTGGGGCCAGTCAAAAAATCTGAACCACGTATAATACGGTGAATCCTGCGACTGATATGCACCTACGCTGTCATATTCGCCGTTTTTGTTGAAATAACGGCTGTTTGAGCCGGTATGATTGAAAACACCGTCCAGTATTATTCTTATGCCCCGCTTTTTCGCCTCAGCACATAATTCCCTGAACGTTTCCTCGTTTCCGAACATCGGGTCAATATCCTCATAGCTGCCGGTGTCATATTTATGGTTTGAATATGCCTGAAAAATCGGGTTGAGATATAACACCGATACGCCCAGCTCCTCAAGATAGGGCAGTTTTTTAATTACACCCTTTAGATTTCCGCCGAAGAAATCGTTTGCCTTATACTCGCCGCCGAACTGCTCCGCCTTATAAAAGGGCTGCTCGCCCCAGTTACGTCTGATTATATCCGTACGCTCACCAAGGAATGAACCGTCCTCGTTTCCGTTACAGAAGCGGTCAACGAAAATCTGATATGCAACGCCCTCCTTGAACCAGTCAGGTGTTTTATAATAGTCGTTATACACCGTAATCTGATATGAATTTGACGGCTTCTGATAGCGGATTTCGCCTATTCCGCCAAGATTTTGCGAATTGTTTCCGTAATATGCCGTACCTCTTGCGGTTTCCACCTCGAAGTAGTACCAGATAAGCCCTGCCTTTTGCGGCATTTTGATGCTTACCGAGTAGATGCAATGGTCTGAAAGGCTGAAAATATACGGCATATCAACCTTCTTTTCCTCCTTGCCGTCCTCGATATACACAAGTCTGACCGCATTCGGGATTCCTACGTCATCAATCGCCAGTCTTATTCTTACATCCGTTCCGCAAGTCACTGCACCGAAGGGAAATCGGTAAAATTCCTCACGTGAATTATGCTCTATATTCATTAAGCTTCTCCTTTTTCATAAGTGAAACCGGATTTTTGAGCGACAAATCCTCTCCTCCTAAAGAGCCGCCGCTTTTTAGCCAAGCAACGCAGGAAAAGCTTCGCTTTTCCGTACCCCTTTAGCAGGAGAGGTTATCATTCCTCCGATTGTCACATAAATATATGTACTACATATATTTATGTGACAACCCAAAGAATCTATTCGTTTTTGGGTTGAAAAATCGTATTTGCATCGGGCGATTCACAAATCGCCCGATACAAAACTCATTTAAAATCAGTCGATAGCCTTTAAGTGCCAGATCTTCTCATTATAATCATTGATTGTTCTGTCACTTGAGAAGAAGCCTGACATTGCTGTGTTGTTAATAGCCATTTCGAGCCACTTTTCTCTGTTCTTGTAGTCCTCTGAAATTCTCTCGTGTGTCTGCATATATGCCTCGAAGTCACGAAGTACCATATATGTGTCCGGATAACCGTAGTCACCGAAGAGAAGTGTCTGATAGAGGTCATTGAAGATTGAGTTGTTGCCCGGAATGATTGAGCCGTCGATAAGCATTTCAAGTGCACGTCTTAACACTCTGTTTGAAGCGTAGATTGTCTTAACCTCGTCACTGCCTGCCATCTTGAGTCTTGCATCAACCTCTTCTGTAACAAGACCGAAGATGTAGATGTTCTCATCGCCTACCTGCTCCTTCATCTCAACGTTTGCACCGTCAAGTGTACCGATTGTTAAAGCACCGTTTAACATGAACTTCATATTACCTGTACCTGATGCTTCCTTACCTGCTGTTGAAATCTGCTCTGAAACGTCAGCAGCTGTGATAATCTTCTCTGCAATTGATACACCGTAGTTCTCGATGAATACAACCTTAATCTTGCCGCCTATTCTCTCGTCGTTGTTAATCATATCACCAACTGAGTTGATGAGCTTGATGATAAGCTTTGCTCTTACATAGCCCGGAGCAGCCTTTGCACCGAAGATATATGTCTTCGGATAATAGTTCTCAGCATATGCCTTATCCTCTAAGAGTCTGTTGTACTCTGCAATGATGTGGAGTACGTTCATCATCTGACGCTTATACTCGTGTAATCTCTTACACTGTACGTCAAAGATTGAATCCGGATTTACGTCAATGCCGTTATGCTCCTTGATGTACTCTGCTAACGCAACCTTGTTCTTTCTCTTTATGTCATAGAACTTCTGCTGGAAATCCTTATCCTTAGCGAACTTCTTGAGTCCTGCTAATTTATCTGCATCCTTTAACCAGCCCTTACCGATCTTTGAGTCGATAAGCTCTGTTAACTCCGGATTACAGTTTGCAATCCAGCGACGGAATGTGATACCGTTTGTGATTGCGTGGAAACGCTCCTTATCCATCATATAGTAATCCTTGAAGATGTCTCTCTTAAGAATATCTGTATGAAGCTGCGATACACCGTTTACTGCGAAGCAGCTTGCAAGACAAAGGTTAGCCATATTTACCTGACCGTTTGCGATAACTGCCATCCAGTCGTGCTTACCCTTATCGCCCGGATAGAATGCCTCTAACTGCTCTAATAATCTTCTGTTGATTTCCTCAACAATCATATAAATTCTCGGAACTGTACCCTTGAACATATCCACTTTCCACTTTTCAAGAGCCTCGCTCATTACTGTGTGGTTTGTATATGCGAATACGTGAGTAACAATGTTCCATGCCTCATCCCAGCCTAAGCCCTTTTCGTCCATTAACAGACGCATCATTTCAGGGATAGCAAGTGTCGGGTGAGTATCGTTGATGTGGATAACAATCTTCTCCGGAAGCTTTGCCCAGTTTGCACCGTTTCTCTGCTCGAATTCTCTTAAGATCCACTGCAATGTAGCACTTACCAAGAAATACTGCTGCTTTAATCTTAAAATCTTACCCTCATCAGTTGTATCGTCCGGGTATAATACGCCCGAAATTCTCTTTGCAAGATCCTTTGCCTGGAGCATCTTGTTGAAGGTTGAGTTGTCATAGTAGCCACGCTCAACATCCATCGGAATTGATGCACCCCAAAGTCTTAACTTGTTGATAATCTTTGAATCATATCCAACTAACGGAACATCATACGGCACTGCAAGCACTGTATCTGCATCCTTATAGTTAAATACCATTTTACCGTTATCCCAATAGCTGTCGATATTACCGCCGAACTTAACCTCTACTGCCTCGTCCGGTCTTGCAACCTCCCACGCATTTCCGTGCTCTAACCACTGGTCCGGTAACTCTGTCTGATAGCCCTCTACAATCTTCTGTCTGAATAAACCGTACTCATAACGGATTGAGCATCCGTATGCCGGTAAATCAAGAGTTGTGAGTGAATCAATAAAGCAAGCTGCAAGTCTTCCGAGACCGCCGTTACCTAAGCCCGCATCGTTCTCCATCTCTGCAATGTCTGAGAGCTTGTAGCCTAAATCAGCTAATACATGCTCATACTCTGATGTCTGCATGAGATTTAAGATATTTGTGCATAAAAGTCTTCCCATAAGGAACTCGAATGAAAGATAGTAAAGCTTCTTTGAGCCCTCCTCCTTCACCTGCTTATGTGACTTTGCCCACTTCTCCATAATCTGGTCACGTACTGTTAATGCACACGCAGCATACACCATATGCGGTGTAGCCTCTTCCATAACCTTACCGAAGTGTCTGCCTACCTTACCGATAATTTCCTGCTTCAGTTTCTCTTCAGCTGCTGTAAGCTTCTTTGCTTTTGTAGTAGCTGTTTTCTTTGTTACTGCCATTACTCGTTTTCTCTCCTCTTACTTTTCTTTTTTAGCCGGAGCAGCCGCTTTCTTAGCGGTTGTTTTCTTAGCTGCAGTTGACTTTGCCGCCGTCTTTTTAGCCGGTGCCTTCTTTACAGCCTCTGCCTCAGCCGACTCAGCCTTCGACTTTGCGCCTCGTTTCGCAGGAGCCTTGGCTTCGTCCTTTGTAGTTTTCTTTGCTGCCGCCTTCTTTGCCGGAGCCTT
>JAZQHZ010000312.1:0-6327 GCA_045540855.1 Clostridia bacterium | reverse complement strand
ACACCTGAGAGTGTTACTCCTTCGGTAGCCATACGGCAATTTCCTGCAAACTTCAATTAGCTCTTATTTACTTAGAGATTTTATCACTAATAGTATGCTTTGTCAAGCTGTTTTTTAATATTTTGTAAATTATTTTTGAATTTTGTGGAATAAGTGCTATATTACTGGGAGTTATGGGGTGAAAATGTAAATATTTCACTTAAATCTTGACAAATTTAAGAGACAGGTATATAATATCAGTGTAAAAAGCTTTTTATAAAATTTAATAAACAAACTGATTTCACCTTAAAAGGGTTAAAACATGGAAAAGGGCGTAATGCCCGCGAGTGGGTCACTGTGAGGATTGTTTTCGCAATCCAAGTCAGATACATGGGAACAGACAGCAAGGCTTTGCCGACACCGAAGCTCTGCACAAACGACTTTTATTTCTCTAAGAATGAATGTCTGTCTGTTTCACATACTCAGACAGACGTTTTTTTAGTTTGTTAAAAAAGGAGAAATGAAAGATGAATAAAATAACAGCCTTATTTACGGCACTGGCACTGTCAGCATCTATGGCAACAGGCGTATATGCCGAGGACACGGAAGAAGTAATTGTCGCAGTTGAAAAGCTTACGCTCGGTTCGGGATTTGTTGTAGAACCGACGGTGGTGGAAATTCCGGCTGATGCAAGTGCAAGCGAGGCGATTGCAAAGGCAATGCAGGAAAAGGGAATAGCATATGATGGCAATGTAACGGACGGAATTGTTTCATATTATACGTCTGTTCAGGACAATGGCGAAGAGGTAAACATTCCCTCGCAAATCATATCTGCTATTGAAGGCGACGGAGCAGAGGTCAATTACACAAGAAAAACAGAAGGATATTTATCGGAAAATGATTTCTATCAGGGCGGATGGATGTATCTTGTAAACAATCAGAGCCCGTGGGTAGGAGCGAATGAATACAATCCCGAAAACGGTGATGTTATTCAGCTTTATTATTCAATTTACGGCTGGGGCGCAGACTATGGCTTTGGCTGGAGCGGCAATGTTGCAGGGGTGGAATATGCCGACAGAAGTGAATTGTTAAGAGCGGCGGCATACGCAAAGGAAGAGTATTCACAGACAAAGGAATATATGGTTGCAATTGAAATGCTGAGTGTGTACGGTGCTGCGCAAAAGAGCATAGACAAGGCATTATCAGACCTTAATGCACTGACTGACAGGGTTAAGGGAGCATACCTTGCAGGCGGAGAATATCTCCTCACGCTTAATCCGGCATTCGGCAGTGAGTGGAATGTTTTCGGACTTGCACGAGGCGGTGCAATAACAAAGGAATATAAGAACGCTTATTATCAGTCGGTTATTTCAAAGCTCAGAGAAACTGATGGCGAAGTGGGTAAATCGGCTACTGATTATGCAAAGGTGATTATCGGAATAAGTGCAGTGGGCAGAAATGCTGCAAATGCAGGCGGATATAACCTTATTGAAAAGCTTACACAGGCTTCGATTGAAAAGCAGGGCTTAAACGGTGCAGTGTATGCATTGCTTGCACTTGATTGTAAGCAGTATGCAAGCGAAGTGAGTCGTGAATGGCTCGTTGATACAGTGCTTGCAAGTGAGCTTGACGGCGGTGGCTGGACATTCTGGGGAAATGAGCCTGACCCTGATATGACATCAATGGCAATAACGGCTCTTGCACCGTATTACAATACTGATGAAGAGGCAAAGGCGGCAGTTGAGCGTGCATTGGTATGGCTTAGTGAGGTGCAGTGTGAAAGCGGTGCATATTCATCATACGGAAGCGAGTGCCCGGAAAGCAGTGCTCAGGTGCTTGTAGCACTGACTGCAATGGGAATTGACCCGGATAGCGATGAAAGATTTATAAAGAACGAAAACACAATTCCGAAAGCGATAGCAAAATACGCAACAGAGGACGGCGGCTTTGCACACGCTGTTGGCGGTTCAGTGAACCTTATGGCATCACAGCAGTCGTATTATGCACTTGCGGCATATTACCGATATAAGGACGGCAAGACTTCGTTATATGATATGTCGGATTTAAAGGCGGATATAAGCGTAAGCAACGAAAACGGAAATATTACATATATAAATAACGGAATTGCATCGGCAAATGCTTTAAGCATAATTGCCTCATATGACAGCGACGGCAGACTTACAAAAACAAATACAGCTTCGGTCGAGATTGCTGAAGGAGAGGAATATAAAACAGAAATAGCACAGGGCGAAGAGGCTTTCTTATGGAACATACTTGAGCCGCTGTGCACAGCGACAGGTAACTGATATGAAAAGATTCATAATATCAACACTTATAGCGTTGCCGATGCTCTTGGGAGCATCGGCATATGCTGATGAAATTACAGTGTATATGACAATTGAAAAGCTCACATTAGGGCAAGGCTATATTATGGAGCCTACGGCGGTTAATACAGCTGAAGGCACGAGCGTTGCACAGCTGCTTGAAGATATACTGCCGGGACAGTATATGCACACCGGCACTCTTGATGACAATTTATACGTGTCAGCCTTTGCCGATATAGAGGAGGAAGTTAATATTCCGCAATATCTTCTGGAGCTTATCGGTGAGCCGACAACGAGGCAGGATGGCGAATGGCTGAGCGAATTTGATTATTGCGATAGCTCGGGCTGGAAATTCAGTGTTAATAACGAGTTCCCGTCAGTGAGTGCGAGTGATTATATCTTAAATGACGGGGACGTTATAAGATGGCAGTTTTCGCTCTATGGCTACGGTACTGACCTTGAGGAGTTTAGTTCTGCAGATAAGTCAGAGCTTATAAAAGCAGCGGCAAACGGAAATTACAGTGATTATGCCTATGAGGTGCTTACAAAACCTGACAGCAGTGGAGAAGAGGTAAATGATGCTTATATTGAGCTTGAAAGCGGCACTTTTTCAGAGGATAGCGGCTATACCGGAGCTAACCTTAATCTGACAGCGCAATACATCAGTACAACCGTTACCGAACCGCAAATTGCACAGGTGGGCGGCGAGTGGGCGGTGCTTGGACTTGCCCGCAGCGGTGTTGATATTAATCAGGAATATTTTGACGGATATTATGGCAGGGTAGTCGATACGGTACGCAAAAACAATGGAGTAATCCACGAGAGAAAATACACAGAATATGCACGTGTGATAATAGCACTTTCGGCAATCGGAAAAAATCCGACTAATGTATCGGGCTATGATATTGTGTCTCCGCTTACGGATTTTGATATGGTAATGCGGCAGGGAACAAACGGAGCAGTGTTTGCATTGCTTGCGATGGATTGCTGTGATTATCAAAGCGATATACGTGAAAGATACATAGCGGAAATTCTTTCACGACAGTCGCAAAACGGCGGATTTTCGCTGAGTAAGAATGGCGAAGCAGACGTTGATATTACTGCAATGGCAATAGCGGCGTTGAGCCGTTATAGCGAAAGAAGCGAAGTGAATACGGCGATAGAAAATGCACTGACCTTTATAAGCGAGGCACAGCAATCAGACGGCGGATTTGCAATGTACGGTGAGGATAACTGTGAAAGTGCGGTGCAGGTAATTGTTGCACTTACATCAGCAGGGATTCCGCTTGACGATGAGCGTTTTGTGAAAAACGGCACAAGTGTGCTTGACTATCTTCTTGGCTATGCAAGTGAAAACGGCGGCTTCAGGCATACAATGGAAGGCGAGGTTGACTTGATGGCAACAGAGCAGGCATTATATGCACTTGCCTCAACAGAACGTGCAAATACTAAAAAAGCTTCACTTTACGATATGGAAACAGAGAAAATAACAGCACCAAAAAGAGCGGTGCTTACAAATATAACAGATAAAACATTTGAGCTGGCGGAGAGAATATATGATTGAAAAAATAAAGAAAAATAAAGCGGTTATAGTAGTTATAGCGGTAGTATTACTGATATTCGGAGCGGTTTTTGCTCTTGAGGGAAGGAATGTGCCCGAAAGCAAATCCAATATATCAGACAAGGTGCCGGAAAGGGCAGAAATACCTGAGACAGAGGACGGCCCGAAAAGGTCATTGAAGCCCTCTTCAACTCCGGCGGCAACGGAAAAGCCGGAGGCTACCTTGCAGGTTAAGGAAACACCGAAGCCAAAAACAAACACTGCCGCAACTGCACAGCCTGAAGAGCAGGCTTCAGAAATCGGTGATGAATATACTCTCGGCGATTCGCAGATAATTACATATTCGTCGCAGTCAGATAATAAATCGCAAGATTGTACAATTGCAATATATTGCAAAACACTTCTTGAAAATACAAATCTGCTTGACAGTAAAAAGCACTCTCTCATTCCGTCGGACGGTTGTATCCTGCCTGAATTTGAGGTTGAAATCAATGATGGCGACAGTGTATTCGATATTTTAAAAAGAGCAACAAAGGATAATAAAATTCATATGGAGTTTGTGAATACGCCAATATATAACAGTGCGTATGTCGAGGGAATAAATAACATTTATGAATTTGATGCGGGCGAGCTTTCGGGCTGGATGTACAGTGTCAACGGCGACTTCCCGAATAGGGGCTCGTCGGGCTATAAGGTTAAGGCAGGCGATAAAATCGAATGGCACTATACGTGTGACCTCGGCAGAGATGTAAGCGGCAGAATTGTAAATCAGCGTGATGAATAAATACAATAAATTTTTGTCATTATGTATTGATTTTTAAAATCATATGTGGTATACTATAAAAAATCGACAGGTAAGTTTTTTTATAGGAGAAAAATATGGATACAACAAAGGAAGAAGTAATAAACTCAGAAACAGAGGAAACAGTGCAGAAGCGTCCCGTCAATAAGAAAATCGCAATAATAGCTGTGGCATCGGTTGTTTTTATATATCTTATCGGAGCACTGTACTTTAATTCGCATTTCTTTCCGTTCACAAAAATCAATAATGTGGACTGTGCATTTCTGAGCGTTGAGGATGCAAAAAAGAAAATAGCCGATACAGTTGAAAAATACACATACACTATTGAAACGGCAGACGGAAACGAAGAGATAAAGGGAAGCGATATAGACCTTAAATGCAGTGAAATAAAGAATGCAGAAAAATTAAAGGCGAATCAGAATCCGTTTATGTGGTTGTTTGACACGAAGAACAGAGATGTCAGGGCAGACGTTGAGATTACGTATAACGAGGATAAGCTCTTCTATAAGCTTGAATGGCTTGATTGTGCGGTAGGGCTCAGAGAAATATTAAGTACCGTACCGTCAAAGGTGGCATATACAGACGGAGTATATTCAATAGGTGAATACGGCAACGAAACCACCTTTGATTTCGGAGCAGTGTTTGCAAAGGCAAGGCTTGACGTGTATGAGCTGAAAAATAAGATTTCGCTTGAGGAATTTTATGTTCCGGCATCAGAGCATCCGCAGGTCAGGGCGGCACTTGATAAAATGAACCTGATGGTCAGTGCGAATATCACTTATCAGCGTGGAGAAAAGGTATTTGTTCTTGATAAAAGCATAATAGACGGTTGGGTGAGTATAGGAAACGATTATACGGTATATCTTGATACACCCAAGGTTGCAGAGTATGTCAAAATGCTTTCGCAGACCTATGACACAGTTGGAACAGAACGTGAGTTTATGACGTCAAAGGGCGAAATTGTAAAGGTAAAGGGCGGAAATTACGGATGGAGAGTAAATCAGAAAGCGGAAGCGGCGGATTTATCAGACCTTATTATCACAGGTCAGACCGTAGCAAGAGTGCCGGTATACGCTCAGACAGCGGCGGCACAGGGCGATAAATGCGATATATATAACACATACGTAGAAATAAGCCTTGCATCGCAGCAGCTGTGGTTCTATAAAAACGGCGAGCTTATTATAAACACGCCGATTGTTACAGGTAATCCGTATGCAGGAAATGCAACTCCGCCGGGAATTTTCTATGTGGTATACAAGACAAGAAATGCAATTTTAAGAGGTGCGGATTATGAAACACCGGTGAGCTACTGGATGCCGTTCAACGGCGGAATCGGCTTACACGATGCAACGTGGCGAGGAGTATTCGGCGGCTCAATCTACCGAGGCGGCGGCTCGCACGGATGTATAAATCTGCCATTCTCGGCAGCGGCAAAAATATATCAGAATATTTCAGCAGGCGATCCTGTTGTGGTATACTAAAAAATCGGGCAAAGCCCGATTTTTTTTATACAATTTTCGTTGTCCAGTCCTCAAGATTCCACGCTACATCTGCAACGCCGTTGTAGAATTCCGGCTCGTGGCTTACTAAAAGCACAGTGCCCTTGAATTCCTTGACTGCCTTCTTTAATTCCTCTTTCGCTTCAATGTCAAGGTGGTTGG
>JAZQHZ010000311.1:0-1697 GCA_045540855.1 Clostridia bacterium | reverse complement strand
TCACTCCTTGCTTTAATTCCACCCTCGCCCATCACAGACAGATACGGCGGATTTAAAAATATAGCGTGAAAACATTCCCGACTTATCCTTGAATAGAAGAAGCTGCCAAACCCTACTCTGCCAAGCCTGGTCTGTGCCTCTTCACGTCTTGAGGTGTCAAGCTCCACACCGTAGGTTGATGCGTTTTCTTCCATAGTCAAGGTTTCCAGTGCCAGACCACAACCACAGCACGGGTCCAAGATGTTCACCGTGTTTTCCGGGAACTTCAGTGCCTGCTTTATCATTTTTACATGATTAAGGTCCGTCGGGTAATAACCCATCTTGACATTGTTCATTAAATGTCCTATGAGTGCACCCGTTGCAACCTCTGTTTCGGGTATTTCATTTTTCAATGCTTCAAGTGCATTTATAAGCTTGGAATAGTCCTGCGTCATTACATTGAACTTCATAACCGATGCATACAGCTTGTTTGAAAACAATGCTCCTTGCTCCATATCACTTTCCGAAAACAACAGTTTAAGACTCCGGATATTATCCAGAAGTTTTACTTTTAAGCTTTCAAGCTCTTTATATGTATCCCTTGCCCTTTGCATATTGTTCTTGGATTGATATATTGAAACAGCACGTCTTTTTATCGGCATTGCTTCGATTATGCCGGTAATGCTTCTGTTAAGCTCCGCAAACCGTTCAAGTACATAATATTTCTCGTCCATTATTTTTTCTCCTTCACGATAATGATTTCATCAGCAACCGTCTTGACGAAAATGCAATGCGGTTGGTTTTGAGGTTTCCTTCAATAAGCAGATAATATAGCATTGATACAATCGCCGTACTTGCAAACACATTTGTCGCAATAGTCTGCGGTGCTGATACGCTCCGTTCTGCACATGAGAGCTCGGACGGAAATTTCTCCGTATCCTTTAATATATCAGGATAAATCTTCGCCACAGGCTTGCTCAGTACCCTGCCATTCATTTTCACGCCACATACTACCTGACCTGCAAATTCCTCGTTGCCGGAATCAATGTAAATAATATCATTAAGCTTGTTAAAAACATTATTACACATTATTCGTGAACGGTTGTTGTCTACTGCTCCGATAAGAATCGGTATAGGCTTAGGTTCTCTTGAATAATACGGTCTTCCCGGTACTTCAAGCAATTCACACAACCTCTTCTCGTTTTCAATATAGTCAGGAACATATTCCGTCTCTATACCGAACACATCCGAATACCGCTGTGCCATTACCTCTGCCTTATTTTCACCAATATCACAACCGGCAAAATTCTGACGTATGAGATTCTTTTCCTCTACAAGGTCACCGTCTGCAATGATCACTCTGCAAGGCCTGTTTGATGCAAATGCAATTCTGTACAGATGCGGTATTACGTATCCGCCCGTACCGCCTGCTCCGATAATCAGTATTTTTACAGGTCTGTTTTTCGCCAGCTTCATCGTAACACCTCCTCAGTAGTTGATGTCATAATTTCAACTGCATCTGACCAGTTGCCGGGAAATCTGCCCTTTACTCCTTCAAATACCTCTGACGGCTCGATTTCAACATACTTACCGCCTTCTGAAATCCTCGTCTTGATATCGGGAAACACCTTATCAAGCGTACCTATCACTGTGTATAGGCGTGTAGCTTTCTCATCGGCATTGTCCGTAGGTGAAAACACCGCCGGCATTGTGTTGTG
>JAZQHZ010000310.1:0-8419 GCA_045540855.1 Clostridia bacterium | reverse complement strand
TTATATAAGCCATTTGGCGTATATTCGAAAATTTGTTAGCTCTTTTTTACTAACTCTGCTGACTTTGCTTCGTTTCGTTGTTACTTATCCGAATTTCTGTCATAAAAAACGTTAAACGTTTTTCTTATTTAATGAGTCTTTAAACTCATTGACAAGAACTCTGCACTGTTTATTTTTCAATGTACAAGGTGCTGTCCTCAAATCGACAGCTTATTTAGTATAACATATCGCAAGCAGTTTGTCAAGTACTTTTTTAAAATATTTTTTAAAAATTTTTAACACCTGGTCTTATGACCTGTTCTCTTGCGACAACTTCTATATGATAACACGTTCCGACTAAAAAGTCAATACTTTTTTCAAAAAAATTTTCACCAATAAAAAAGCAGAATTTAATCTGCTTTTTAGAAATCATGACAAGGACCGCAATCATATCCATTATCATTTAACAAGTCAACTATTTCTTCCATACAACGAAAATCCTCTGTTTCTGACTTTGTTAAATCATAACTTCTTACAATCTCCAAAAGCTTTTTGATAATAATACAATTGTCCGTTTCCAGCAATTCTATTAAATCATCATTTGCTACTTCAAATTTAAATTCCATATTTCTTCTCCTTTACGTTTATGTATTGTAATTATAGCATATTTTTATGATAAAGTCAATACAATACATAAGCGTAGTTTTAGATAGAGGTATATTATAATGAACAAAATAAATTATAACGGAAACAAAAACATAATTTCAGAGCGTTTATATGAAGCACGCACCAAGCTACGGCTTTCACAAACACAGCTTGCTGCTCAATTGCAGGTTCTGGGTATGAACATTGACCAACAGTCAATCAGCAAAATAGAAAAGAACCAACGCCAGGTTACAGATTATGAAATTATGTGTTTATGCAAATGCTTAAAGGTCGAGCCTGCGTGGCTCATGCAGGATTTCTCTAAATATGAAATTTGACAACATCTCCTGTTTATGATATACTTTATCTGAAAACAGGAGGTGTTTTTATATGAAGAAAAAGAAATCTTTTATCGGCACAATTGCCGTTTTAGTTATACTTTTCCTTTCCGTTTGCGGAATCGGCGAATACAAGCTTGACCTCGACTCCCTTTCAAGAGGCTACATATCATTCGATAAGCAAAAGCCCGATTTCACAGGCGACGGAAATCTCAATGTATTCTATATAGATGTAGGCCAAGGAGATTGCGAATTCATCGAATTCCCGGACGGGCAAACAATGCTTATTGATGCCGGAGAATACGACGCCGCAGACACTATCATTGATTTTCTGAATTCACGGGGCATTTCAAAGCTTGACTATATAGTTCCCACTCACCCTCATTCAGACCACATCGGAGGTATGCAGTATGTGCTGAGAGAATTTGACCTTGGCACTGTTTATTTACCCGATGCAGCCAACGAAACCGTCACCTACGACAGGATGCTTGATGCAATCGAGGACGGCAATGCAAAGGTTAAAGAGGCAAAAGCAGGTGTGAGCATTATTTCCGAGGACGGACTTAACGTGGACATAATAGCACCGAACAGCACCGGCTATGAGGAGCTTAACGACTATTCCGCCGTTGTAAAGATTACATACGGAAATACAGCATTCCTGTTTATGGGCGATGCCGAGAAGCTGAGCGAGGACGAAATCCGGGCAGATGTAAGCTGTGACGTTGTAAAGGTTGGCCATCACGGCTCGAAAACCTCATCGTCTACAAGCTTTGTAAACAGAACAAAGGCTGATTATGCCGTTGTTTCGGTGGGTGCAGGAAATGAATACGGGCTTCCAAAAGCCGAGGTTTTAAACCGCTGGAAAAAGAGCGGTGCCGAGGTTTTACGCACCGACGAGGAGGGTACAATCGGATTTACCTCTGACGGAAACACTGTTGGGAGGATTGAATTATGAAAGTAATTATCGACAGATTTGAAGGTGATTTTGCAGTTGCTGAAATATGCGTCGGACAATTTGCAAACATCTCAAAAATACTTTTGCCCGATGCCAAAGAGGGTGACACAGTTTCAATCACCGTTGAACACAAAGAAAAGGAGAATAAGGAGCGGCTGCACCGTCTCTTTGAACGTGACAAATGATTAAGGAATTTATAAAGAAGGAAACCGTTTTATGCGTGGCGGTAGTTCTGGCATTTATTTCGTGCTTTGCCAATCCGCCAAGCGCAGAATACATCTCGTTTATCGACTTCCGAACATTGGGGCTTTTGCTTGCACTTATGGCAGTTATGAAGGGATTTCAGGAATCGGGACTGTTTTCATATCTTGCCGCAAGCCTTTTAAGGCTCACAAAAAGCATACGGCAGACCTGTGCGGTGTTGATTTTTCTATGCTTCTTTTCAAGCATGATAATTACAAATGACGTGGCACTCATAACATTTGTGCCGTTTGCGATTGAGGTGCTTTCAAAGGCAGGCAGAAAAAAGGCAATTATCCTCACCGTAGTATTGCAGACCATTGCCGCTAACTTAGGCAGTATGCTTACTCCGATAGGCAATCCGCAGAATCTGTATCTGTATTCACTTTCGGGTATGAGCCTTGGCGATATGCTTTCGCTGATGCTCCCATATACAGCAATTTCATTTATGCTTCTCGCAATTTGTCTCCTGTTTTTCAGAGCCGAAAAAATTGCAGCAGATGTACGTACAGAGGCGCCCGCAATAAAAAGTCTTTCAATATATATACTGCTTTTTGTAGTATGTATGCTGACAGTCGCACAGGTGTTGCATTATCTTGTCACACTGACAATAGTAATTGCGGTTATTCTCATTTTTGACCGCTCAATTTTAAAAAAGGTTGATTATAGCCTGTTGCTGACGTTTGTGGGATTTTTCATCTTTGTGGGAAATATGGGATGTATTGATTTTATAAATAATACACTGCGAAATATGATAGGCGGAAATGAGGTGCTTGTTTCGGTTGCGGCAAGTCAGGTAATAAGCAACGTTCCTGCGGCAATCCTGCTTTCGGGATTTACGGACAAGCTTGACTTGCTGATTGTCGGCACTAATTTAGGCGGGCTTGGCACGCTTATCGCATCAATGGCAAGTCTGATTTCGTACAAGTACGTTGCGGGATTTGATAATAATATGAAGGGAAAGTATTTTTTGACCTTTACCGGGTTTAATGTAGTTTTCCTTGCTGTGATGTTTTTGGGATATATTATTCTGAAATAAAAAACCCGCTTACACACCCGAGGATGCAGATGCATCCTCTTTTTTGCGTTTGTAATGGTGCAAATTTTGGTTTATAGGGATGTTTGGCTGGATAAAAATGTAGGGGCGAACCGTGTTCGCCCGTTTACCCAATATCGGTGGTTGTCCCCGGCGGACACGGTTCGCCCCTACGCCTGTCATTCAAATCAATCTCACACCAAACTCAAATTTATATCCGCATATCAAAAGAGAACATCGGCGTTGCCGATGTTCTCTTGAAATATTCAATTATTCAGCTGCCTTAGCCTGAACAACAATCATATTGCCCTCTGTATCAACGAGATCATATGATGCTGTTGTGTCAACCATATGAGCAGTTGTATCTAAACCAAGCATAGCTGATGCTACGATTTCTGCATTCTTCATAGCACCGTGATATGTTGAGTGGAGTGAGTCTGAAATACAGAAGTTAGCTGCTGTATATGTCTTTGACTCATCAACTGTTGCCTTTGTTGTGCTGTAATAAGCATAGCTTGCACTTGAAAGGTCGATGCACTTTGCACCAAGCTCTGCTGCCTTGTCAATTACGTGACCTGTACCCTGTACACTTGCCTTCCAGCCTGTACCGTGCACTGATGCGTTCGGTGTAACAAAGATTACCTCTACGCCGATAGCCTTGGCATCATTGTATGCGAGCTCCATATAATTCTTCATATTCTCATATCTTGCTGAGTCTGAACCTAATGAGCTCGGGTAGTTTCTGTCGTTGTAACCACACTCGAATAAGAGAATGTCGCCTGCCTTGGCATTTGCAAGAACACCGTGGAACGGATCGCCGTATAAGCCTTCTGCATAGTTACCGCTCTCTGCGAGGTTTGTTACGTTGATAGCATCTGTGTTGATGAACTTGTCAAGTACCTGACCCCAACCTGTCTGAGCCTTACCTGCTGCCGGAGTGCCGTCACCGTCTGCATCCTCGAATGTTCCGTAATATGTTGCTACGAGTGAGTCACCTAAGATATATAAGTGCTGCTTTCTCTCAATTATTGACGGAGCCTTCTTAGCTGATACTGTTGACATTGAGCTTGTATTGTTCTTCATTGTAACGTTTGCACTGCCACCGCTTACTACAATGTCTGCTACGCTGTATGTTGAACCGCTTGTTGCACGGTCTGCACCGTACTGGTCAACGTTGTTACCAACCATCTTACCGTTTACATAGATATCGCCTCTTGTACCGTTAGCCTTTGTGAATGTGAAATCATATAAGCCGTCCGGTAACGGAATTGATAACGGATTGTTGTCAGCGATGTCGCCTACATTGATGTATGAGTAAACCGGAGCTACCTCAAGTGCTGTTGCACCTGTTGTGTCAACTGTAACCTTGCCGTCTGTTGACTTTGTTGTGTACTGATTAACAACCTTGCCGTCTGCTGCTGTTGTTACATAGTACTCTGTATCGCCATTGTAGTTTGCAAGTGAAGCTACGTCAACTACCACTTCATTTTCTGCAACTGCTTCGTTAATGTAGTAGAAGTTTGCTACTACAACTTCCTTAGTAAGTGTTAATTCCTTACCCGGGTTACCAAGTGTTACTGATACAACTACTGTACCTGTACCTGTTGTTGTCATAACGCCTGTTGCAGCGTCGATTGTTGCAATATCAGCACCTGTTGTGATTGCATATGCCGGTGCCATATCAACTGTATCGCCGTACTCGTCAACGATGTTAGCTACTGAATATGTACCACTCTCACCTGCGCTGATTGCAGCCGGACCTTCGATATCAAATGATGCAATCTTTGCATAGTCTCTGATTTCAACAACCTTTGTTGCAACCTTTGTTGAGTCTATGTCACTTGCGAACTTAATTTCAGCAGCTGTTGCCGTTGTTGTGTCCTTAACGTGTAATACACCGTCCTGAGTGATGTAGATATCATCATCTGACGGAACCGGAGTTTCATCAATCGGCGGAGTTGTCGGCTCGCCTGCATTTATTAAAACTGATGTTGCAGCTGCTGCCATCGGCTCCTGAGCTGCTAATGAGTTCCAGAGCATTACCTTTGCACCCTCAGCCGCTTCAACTGTGATTGCTTCACCCTCTGTAACTGCCTTAGGCTCTGATGCCATTGAAACAAGTCTGCCGCCTTCATATGTTGCAATAACTACAACTGCGTCGCCTGTCTTTGACGGTGTAAGTGTTGCACCGTACTTAACCTCTGATAAGATTGCTGAATCGCCGCCGTAAACCGGTGTTACTGACCATGTGAAGGTCTCGCCGTCTTCCATAGCGAAGATCGAAGCCTCGTACTGCTTTGTAGCATAGCCACCTGCAATCTTTGAAATGTAATCATCACCGTTGATTTCAACCGGAACGATATCCGAATTTGTAATCTTAACGTTCATGATACCGTGCATTCTGTCTGACGGAGCACCCTTACCCTCGAATAAATCGAGCTGTGCAATGTCACCAATGTCAGTACCAACCTCAAATGTGTATGTCTCTCCGCCGTTAATCTGGATTGTTGCCTTTGTGAGACCTGCCATATCAGTTGTGAATACGATCATTTCCTCGTTAGCAACTGACTGACCATTATAAATCCAGCTCGCATCGCTTGCTGAGATACCTGAGTTACCGTTATATGTTGCGTTAAGGTAAGCTGTGCCGTTTGCAAGACCGAAGGTTACAAGTGTTGTACCTGCACTGTTCTTGATGTTTAATCTTCTTTCCTGAACTGTTACGTCCTTGCCTGCTCCACTCTTATCATAGTTATATGATGTATATGTGAGCTTCTTTGATGAACCCTTTTCAAGAGCAACCGGCTCCGGGAATACCATTGAATATGTAGCCGTTGAGCTACTGCTTGATGCCGGCCATACGATCATTGTCTGACCTGCAATATCTTCCATTCTCGGGCTTCCGATTGAAGCAACCGGTGTACCCGGCTCATAGAAATCGTAGCCGTATACGATAATGTCCTTTGTAGCTGTTGCACCGTCAAGTGTTACTGTGATTGTAGCTGTCTGCTCGTTTGTAACGCCTGTTGCCGGTGTGATTGTCATACCATCAACTGCAATCTTTGCATCTGAAGCTGTAAGAACCGGTGCTGACTCTGTCGTCATTGCAACACCGTACTGGTCCTTAATGTTTGCAACGCTGTATGTTACTGTTGAACCGTCCTTGACTGCATATGCACCTGCGATATCAAATGTTGTAACTGCTGCAACGTCAAATACGTGAAGAACTACCTCTGCATATACATCCGGCTTTGAAACTGATGTAGCTCTGATTGTGAGGTTTGTTCCGTTGATATCTGCAAACTGAATTGCATCTGTAACTGTTACAATACCATTTTCGTCGATTGAAGCACCTTCCGGAGCATCAACGATTGACCATGTAACTGTTTCATCTTCCATTTCCTGGTCGATTTCGTTATAAATTGTAACTGTGTACGGGTTAACCGTCTTATTCTCGCCTGTTGCGGGCTTATAGATACCTGCTTCGTCGCCACCTGCGATTACAATCTTATTGACAGCTGTCTCACCAACATACTCCATAGTAATCGGAGCTTCTGTTGTAGCTTCGTCAACTGTTACTGTACCTGTATAATTTCTGTGAAGCGGAGCCTCAACTGCTACGTCAAATGTACCGTTCGGCATTTCCATAACAGCCTTACCCTCTGCATCTGTTGCAACTGAGAATGCACCAACTGTTACAACTGCATCTGCTACCGGAGCAGTATCCTGTGAGCTTGTTACAACGAATGTAACCGGTGTAACGTCTGCCTTTGTGATGATAACATCATCAATTGCCATCGGAGCAAGTGATGAGTGGTTCTGTGCTGCAAACTGAGCAAGATTTGCTGCCGGAATTGTTGTCTTCGGAATATCAGCAAGAATTGTACCACCGTTTGAAATTGTACCCATTAATGTCTTACCTAAGAAATCAAGAGTTAAATCAATGCTGTACCAGTCGTTATTTGATGTAATCCAAGTACTTGCTGTTGTAACTGCACCGCCAACCTGATATCTTACCTGTGTCGGGATACCGCCTCTGTTTGTAGCACCTGACATTGTGAAGATGATGTTGCCGTCCTTGTCCTTTAACATAAACTCTGAACGTCTGTTACCGCCTGAGTTTGAAAGGTCAGCAGTTGTCTTCCACTTGAAGCTTACCTTTGCAGCTGCAAGTGATGAAACGCTTTCGTCAAAATCCTTTGTATCAGTCTTTGCTGAGCCGTTTGTTGAGCAAAGCGTAAGAGCTGCATCTGAAACTGATACACCTGTTGTTGTTGTGAATCCCCATGTATCTGAGATTGAACCGAAGTCCTCAACTAAGATAGCACCAGTAAGCTTCTTGTAAACAAGTGTCATTCCTGCACTGCCATCAGCAGCCGCTGTGATTGTTGTTGTTGAAAGGTCACCCTGATATACATAGTAATCCTCGCCTACGTAGAAGTTAGCCATATCCTCTGTTTCTGCTGTGTATTCTACATCTGCAAAGCCTTCCTTTGTAACCGCATCCTTGATTACATTACCCTCTGTATCAAGATACTCAATATTATATGTAGTCTTTACACTGTCTGTAACTGTTAAGTTAAGCTTAACGTCAGTAATCTTCTGCTGACGACCTGTTGATGTATAGAATGCAAATGCAAGGACACCGTCCTCATCTGCCATTACATAATCTGATACATCTGCACTTAAAGCTGCACCTGCATCACCTGCATAGCCCATAGCTGCAAGCTTTGACGGAGCCTGTGTCTGAGCTGTGTTCCAGGTAACTGTTGTTGCATCCCAGTCTGTGTTTACTGAAGCAATATTAACCTCTGAATTCTTACCTGCTGTTGTACAGGTTGATGTAAGAGTAACTGTTGCACCGATAATCTTTCCTATGTGAGCTGATGCGTCGAACTGAACAAGACCTACGTCCATGCCTTCGCCACCTGCGGCTTCCCAGCCTTCACCCTTCGGCTTAGCGAAATTTGCATAAATGTCGCCTGACTCACTGTAATTTACGTCCGCATTGGTACTATTGATATAAGTAGCACCCACCGGATCAAGTGTTTCAACTGTCTCTGCCGCATTTACTGTCAGGCCTGAGAAAGCTGATACTGTCATTGCTACCGCCATAAAAAGCGATAACATTCTCTTGTTGTTTTTCATTAAATCTCCCTCTTTCATGAAATTTTTTCGCTATATGTATTACACTTTACCATATAACATACTGATTATATTATACAA
>JAZQHZ010000309.1:0-4946 GCA_045540855.1 Clostridia bacterium | reverse complement strand
GGTAGAAAAGTAAGTAGGGGTACCAACGACATAACAATAAGCACTGCATAAGCAGGGGACAAAGTCCCGATGCACTGCAATAACAACATCCCGATAAACCCAAATTTGTAAATTTTTAAATTTTTTTATAAAAAACACTTGCATTTTCTATAAAAGTGTGGTATAGTATATTTGCAACATAAATTGAATATCTTTTTTGTGTGTATTTTTTCGGATGTTTTATCTATTCGGGGAATATTTAATTTGCTTAAATATTTTACGTACATATATTTTTTGTCTTTCGGCAAAAATGTACACGTTATAATGTATGTGCGTATATTTGTACCCGTATAGAATATTCATTTATGTTGCAGTATTTGAAAGTGTACATTTTTCATGTGCAGTTTCAAATGAGCTGCACATTTTTTAATTGCAGCGTTTTAATTTCGTATGTATACTATGTTTATGAATTGGCAATGATGTATTTGCAGGATTTTCCCCCTATAACAATCTGCAATATACATCCTGAAAATTTTAATACTCCTGCATAGTATTACATAAATTCCGGAAGCTGTTAACAGTTTCCGTTTTCCGCACTCCGTGTTCCCATATTGAGGCTTGAAAAATAAGCCTTTGACTACACTGTTGTGATACAAAAAGGGATGTTCTCGCGAACATCCCTTTTGTATTACATATCCACAATCTGTGTATCAAATGCACCAAGTGTAACTGTCTTGTCACCGTTCGGTGTCTTGATTGTTGTTGTCTGCTCATCCTCGCTGTTGTTGATGATAACAATCTTGCCACCCTCCGGATAGTAGCAGCACTCTGTCATTACATTGTCAGTTAAGAAGTCCTGACCGAGATCACCGCCAGTTGCCTCAATGATGAGGTTTAAGAGTGTACGGTTGTTAATCTCGTTATGACGGAAGGATGCGATATATACGCCGCAGCCCTCGCCGAATTTATTCATTGTAACTGTCGGCATACCCTTGTCCTCTGCAACTACCTTTGCATTGAGGTCTGATAAGTATACCGGTGTGAGTGACTCGATAACTGTACCGTCACAAATTGCAGCTGACTTCTCAACCTCGAATGACGGTGAGCCGTGACAGATTCTTGAATTAACCTTCTTATCTACGCCCAATACCTGTGCCATTCTGAAATATGTGTCATATCCGCAGGTTGCACTCGGCTCGTTCACGCCGATGAATGTACCGCCCTTGTATGTCCACTCTGTGAGAGCTGCAACAAGCTTGTCACACTTCCAGTTGCATCCGCCTGACCACGCACTTCCCTCAGTTCCTGCATTGATGATAACCTTTGCATCTGCCGGAATACCGTTCTTTGCAATGTCATCAAAGCTGATAAACTCAACGTCTAACGGCATACCTGAAAGTGCCTCGATAACGTTGATTAAATCAACCTCCGGATGCTCGTGGTGATGACCTGAGCAGGTCCACGAACGGAGCTTGCCCCAGGCTGTTAATACGTATACCTTTGTGTTCGGTAATACATACGGAGCACCGTTGTTGTGATATTCCTTGATGAGACGGAACTCATCTGAAATCTTCTCTATGTAGTCATTGAAATCCGGGAACGGTAATGTTAATGAAAGGTATCCGCCCAGACCAATTCTGTCAATCTTTGCTCTTAACAGGGCACGTCTTACGTTCTTCCAGTAGCCCTGAGCCTCTCTTGTCGGGTTGCCGCCCTCCATAAATGTCGGAGCACCGCCTAAGCCAACAGGGAAGAGGTACGGGTGAAGTCTGATCTCGTGTGTGTCAACTGCGTCAACACCTGCACATAAACGAGCCTCGAAGCCGTTGAATACGCACTTGATAAGACCGTCGAAGCCGAAGTCCTTGAATCTTTCGCCCCACGGCTCTACGCCTACCCATGAATCGTCATAGAATACGTATGCCTTCTTGCCGTAGTCCTGAACAAGCTTTACAAGCTCGTGACCGTAGTCTACAACGAAGTCGTTGATGAACTGCATCCAGTCAAGCTTTGCCTTGTCTGCAACCATATGTGTTGCGTGGAGGTGTCCCTTGTTGATAAAGTCCTCTGATGTGATTCTGTAACCGAAACGCTCCTCGAACTGCTTTAAGGCAAGCGGTGAAACTGTGAAGTCATATGAAGCCCAGTCTGAGAAAATATCGCGGTTTCTGTTGTTTGATGACCAGATCCATACGAAGTTATAGAACATTGATGTGAAACGTACAACAGTTGTTGCCGGGTGAGTCTCGCACCAGTCCTTCATCCAGTCAAGCATATACTTCTGAGTTTCCGGATGAATTGGGTCAATCGGCATTAAATGCTCCTTGTCCCAGTTATTTGTTGTATGGTTATACATTGAAATCTCTTCCCAGATTCTGTATGCCATAAAGTTTACTGTATACTTGTGCCACGGAGTGATGTTCTTAATTGTAACCTTTCCGTCAGCATATGACCAGTTATCCTTTGAGATTTCCTCATTTGATGTGCGGTCAAATACCTGCCAGTACTCAATTGACTCAGCACTGTCATTTATAACAAACTGCTCTGCGAAGAAGTCCTTCATAAGCTCGATTGTAAGAGTGTCCTCTGTTGCAACAATCGGGTTTGTCATAAGGAATGACTGCTGTAATTTATCCATATTCTGCTTTGCCCACTCGTTGTGACCTCTGATAATACAGATAGTTGAATAAATTCCGTAGCCGGCATTGATAATTTCCGGTGAAAGCTCTGTACCGTCACTGTCACGGATTACGTCAGCTCCCCATTTCTCTGCCATCTGAAGTGTCAGCTCCTCATAACCGCTTTCGCCCGGTAATGTGAAGCCGCCTTTTGTCTTACTCATATTGCCTCTCTCCTTTATATAAATAATGATATACTGTAATTATACCATATTTTTATTAATAAGTAAATATCTTTTTCAAAAAAATATCAGAGTATTGCACGCAATACTCTGAATTGAAATCATATTTTTCTGTTCTGTGCCTCTTCGCACAAGCCCTTTAAAATTCTGTAACGGCCGCGCGGGATGGTTACCACATTGTCGCCCTCTAATGTAGCTTCCTTTGAATTAAGGCTTACCACACGCTTGAGATTTAGAATACATCCGCTGCTTAAACGGTAGAAATCCTTGTTATCTGCAAGTGAAGCCACAATCTCCTTGATGGTGGAATTGAGGTGTCCGGTTGTATGTGTTGAAATAACCATCTGCTTGTTTTTGTTGTTAAGAATACAGATGATATCTGCGAGCTTGATACGTACCTGTCCTTTGTTGCCTGTCATACAAAGGAGTGAAGGCTCCTCAATATAGTTCATACGTGTAAGGGCGCTCTGCAAATCCTGATAGTTAATCGGCTTAAGCAGATAATGAAGTGCCTGATACTCATATGACTTGAGTGCAAAATCGGGTGATGACGTGACAAAGATAATATTCGCACTATTGTCGTACTGACGGATAAGGCGGGCGATGTCAGTGCCTAAGTTAGTGTCGATGTATATATCAAGGATATATAAATCAAAAGTCATACCCTGCTTTATTTTGTTCATCAATTCGATGGATTTATCAAAAGTATAAATTTCTGCATCAGCAGTAATAGTTATTTCGCTCAAAAAGAAACAAAGCTCGTCAAGTGTTTCTTTATGGTCATCACAAAGTGCTATTCTCAAAGCTATACCTCCGTCAAATAATTGTCAAAATATATGTATTGTTAATATTATACATTAAATCAGAATAAATTGCAATACCATTTTTGAAAAAAGTTCTGTAAAAATCCGACTGATTTTGGTATACTTTGTCGTCATATTACAAAATATCCCGCAAAAACGCCGAAAAATGCAGACAGTGCAATAATGATTATAGGGTGCGTTTTTCTGAATGAAAGTACAAGCATAATAATAAATATAAGTGCAGACGAAATGAAGGCTGCGTCAATCTTCAATCCGTTATCCCAGAATATCGGCTGTGCCACTGAAATTATTGCAGAAGCAATCATACCAATAACTGCCGGCTTTAAGCCGCTCATTACGCCCATTACATATTTGTTTTTGTTAAGGCTCATAAAGCATTTTGCAATTATGAGGATTATAATAAATGACGGCATCACTACGCCGAGCGTAGCACAGAATGCACCCGGCAACCCGGCAAGCTCCGTACCGATATATGTAGCAGTATTCACTGCGAACGGTCCCGGAGTACTTTCGCTTACTGCGATGAAGTTTATAAGCTGTTCAATATCCATCCAGCCGTTGGCGATTACCTCCTCTTCAATAAGCGGAAGCATGGCATAGCCGCCACCGAAGGTGAAAACACCGATTTTGAAAAACGTAAGAAAAAGCTTTAATAAAATCATTTTGCCACCTCCTTCTTTGCGATAAGAGCCGATATAATTCCTGCAATGGCACAGGCGATTATTATAAGCACTGCATTTACGTTAAGAAACGCCGCCGCAATGAAGGACGCTCCCATAATTATATAGGAAAGCAGACCCTTCGGGGCTTGCTTATACATAGAAACAAGTGCCTTTATAAGCAGTGCCAGCACTCCTGCACGGATTCCGGCGAAGGCATACTGCACGCCCTTGAAATCCTGAAACTGCCGCAGGACAAAGGAAATTATATAAATAATCACAAAAGAGGGAAGCACCACGCCCAGAGTAGCACAAAAAGCACCCAACACACCGCCGACACGATAGCCGACAAAGGTTGCGGCATTGACGGCAATCGGTCCGGGAGTGGACTCTGCGATTGCGACGATATCCAGAATATCCTTATCCTCAATCCATTTATGGTTTTCAACCGCCTCACGGCTGATTAAAGGAATCATAGCATAGCCGCCGCCGAAGGTGAAAGCACCGATTTTGAGGAAGGTGAGGAAGAGTTTTATGTATAGGTTCATTGGATTCTCCTTTTTTGGTAAATTAATGTTTATATATTAGGCTTCTCCTTGAGGAGAGGCTCCGCCGCAGGCGGTG
>JAZQHZ010000308.1:0-3821 GCA_045540855.1 Clostridia bacterium | reverse complement strand
CTTACGTTTAAGTCATTCTCGAAGAACTTGTTGATCGTAAGGATTGTTTCATCGTCAAGCGATGCAATATCGCCCTTCTTGAATACTTCCTGTAAGAACAGCTCGCAAAGCTTAATCGGAAGCTGATAGATAAGTCTGCCGATGCCTAAGCTGTCGTAATTTAAGATATTCTTCTCCTCGTCAAATACCTTACCTACCTCTAAGGCAATTTGTGCTTCCTTGTATGAGTTGTTAAGTTCGTCAATATTAACTGCAACTGTACTTAAACCAATAAGTACACGCATCATTGTTTCTGAATTGATTGTTGCAAGCATCTGCTCTGCCATAACCTCAAGCTCAGCTGAGCCTACTGCTTCCTTTAACTCCTTGATAAGAACGATATTGTTTGAATCAATATTAATAACAAAATCTCTTTCCTTATCCGGGAACATATTACGGATTACTTCATAAATGCCTGTATCGCCGCTTTCCTGACGCTTGATATAGAAAACAGCTCTCGGAACATCAATATCAACGTGAAGCTCTCTTGCCTTCTGGTGAAGGTCGAATGAGAGAAGGTTATCAAAAATGATGTTCTGCATGAAGTTTGTCTTGTCATACTTCTCATCGTAATAGTGACGGACATTGTTTGCAGCAACTGCAATCGCATTACAGCAATACTTGCTCACTTCGTCTGTTCCCTCTACGTATACTACATATTCAGCATACGGCTTATTTGACATTACGCGTACTGTATAACCGTCCTTATATAAAATCTTGTCACTGTTTGTGGCAGCGTATACGAGATCATCCAAAATCTCCTGCGGCGGCTCACTTCCTGTATATGCCAGAACAAGACCCTGTGCATCTGCAATACCGAATTTCTTCGGGAATACATCTGCCATCTGTGTGATTATATTCTGAAATGCCTTGCTAATCATTATAATTTCCTCCGTACATTATTATATATACTAATTATACACCAATTTATTCTATTTTTCAAGATTTTTTTGATAATTTTATGTCTTTTTTCATTTTTTAATTCTCTACAAAGAATTGTTCAATAATCAGTGGTAAATTTGTGTTTTTCCATAAAAAGAAAAAAATGGGTTGACATATCAATTTCAAAGTCCTATAATGTGCGTAACATAAAAAAATACGCTAAATTTATCATTTAAGGAGGCGTTAAAATTATGAAAGCAAAAACAGTTTCAATGACCGAGGGAAATCCGATTTCACTCATACTTGCCTTTGCCGCACCGCTTTTAATCGGCAATGTTTTTCAGCAGTTCTATAACCTTGTCGATTCAACTATCGTCGGTAAATTTGTAGGTGCTGATGCACTTGCGGCGGTTGGCTCAACAGGAACTCTTATGGGACTTACACTTTGTCTGTGTATGGGTATGACAAACGGCGCGGGAATTATTATTTCGCAGTGCTTCGGTGCAAAGAATTTTTCTTTAATGCGAAGAACAATAGGAACGCTTATTTGCGTTTCTATGCTGATTACAGTTGTAATGGTTACTCTTTCGCTTATTTTTTCACGCACTGTATTTGAATTTATGCAGATGCCGGTGGAAATAATTGATTCTGCCGTACTGTATTTTAAAATAGTAATGCTCGGCACACCGTTTTCAATGGCTTATAACATATGCTCTGCTATACTCAGGAATATGGGTGATTCAAAAACACCGCTTTATATGCTGATTCTTGCATCGTTTATAAATATCGTTCTTGATTTTGTATTCGTTCTCGGATTACATATGTCAATTGCAGGTGTAGCATATGCAACTATTATTTCGCAGGCAGTATCTGCCATAGCATGCATCATATATATGTACCGCAACCGTTTTGAATTCAATCTGAACGGCATACGCCTTAATCTCGACAGACGTGCAGTTGAAAAGATTTTAAAGACAGGTGTTCCGGCGGCATTGCAGAGCAGTATGATTATGCTTGGCACAATGAGCGTGCAAAGACTTATCAACAGCTTCGGCACAATGGCAATTGCGGCTTATACTGCGTCAACCAAGATTGATTCGCTTGCAATTATGGTTGTTATCTCTATGGGAATGTCCCTTTCTGTATTTACCGGGCAGAACATCGGTGCAGGTAAAACAGACAGAATACGCGGCGGTCTGTATAAAACACTTGCACTTGTTCTGGGATACTGTGCGCTGATTGCATTTATAATGCTGATTTTCGGTGATAAGCTGCTTACACTTTTCCTTGATGGTGAAAGTGCCGCAGAGGCGATTGTTATAGGAAAAGAATATCTCAGCATAATTGGTATTGCCTATTTTATGGCAGGAATTATGCGTTGTTATTTAAACGTTGTACACGGTGCAGGCGATGTTAATGTTTCGCTCGTGACAGGACTTGCGGAGCTTGCGTTCCGTATCATTGCTTCGTATGCACTGGTTAAGCCGCTTGGGCTTACGGGGCTATGGATTGCAATTCCGATTTCGTGGGGACTTGCAAGCCTTATTCCGGTTATACGCTATTATGGCGGTAAATGGAAAAGTAAAATGTTGGTATAGCAAAACTGTGAAGCCCTTCGGCTTCACAGTTTTGTATTATTTCAAAGCTATCTTATACCAAGGCATTATATCATTTACAAGGACTATTGCCTTAATCTCTTTTGTTTCCTCTAAAACCTCAAATTCTATCGGCAAATCTGTTGTTTCCCTGCGGATCACATCAATGCATCTGCCATCTTCTGAAAACTGCACTATATATACATTGTAATATCCATATCCATAGCTATTTCCCATACTAACCTCACCTACTAAAGAGGCTGTTCCACTTTCTATACTTTCCATTCTTACGCCATCTTTTTTTAATAACAAGTAGGATGATGGTACATCGGTTGGCAGTCCTGCCACTCTGATCTGCATTGATGCTGATATAGACTGCCACGTCTCATCAGAATAACGCCAATCATTTTCACATTCCGGCAACTGCTCGCCTGTGAAATAAAATTCTGATACTGTATCATCAGTACTAATACTAATTTCACCCTGTACATATGCCGATACAGTATATGTTTCTTTATGCACGCTTCCTCTTTTTGCCACTATTCTTTTTGATACCGACATATCATCTATACAGTAAGAAATATCATCAAAATATCCATCCACCGAATTTGAAGTAATTTCTTTTAAGGTCAACGGATTTTTGGCTTCAAGTGTGATTTTCAAAGTATTGTATTCTTTTACGTTAACTTCCATTCCTACCCAATCAAATGCCTTTTCTTCTAACAGCTCTCGTGATGTATCTACAAATATATTTTTTGCTTCTTCATTAAAACCATTCATATTTCCCGGAGTTGTGTGATATAGAAGCATTTCTTCAGAAAGCGGTATCTCATTGTTATACATAAGATACAGCGTAATGCTATACAAAACCGATGCACTATTCGGCTCTTCTTTCATTTGTAAATCCGCCTCAAGCTTTTCCATAGCGGTATTGTATGAATCCACTATGGCATTTAATTCAGATGATGCTAAATCCACCCTAAAATCCGCCGTAATCTCTGTCCCCTCATATTTTGCTTTATAGTAAGAAAAGCTATTATATACAATTTCATCACCATATACTTCTTCTGTGCCGCTCTTTACCTTCACATCAGCTCCAAGCACTAAATTTTCATATCGCCGGCTTTCACATTCAACAATATAATTTTCTCTGACTTCAGCCAATGCACCCTGTATACCCTCAGAATAAACTGTTGTTTCTGCCGTCACAGTCGGAACAAGCATCGTTGAAGCAATTATAACTCATAACATTTTCTACATTTCCGTTTACCTCCTTATTTATATTGTTTTATTATTTACATTATA
>JAZQHZ010000307.1:0-2478 GCA_045540855.1 Clostridia bacterium | reverse complement strand
TACACGCACCGCCAAGAAGGGCGGGCAGCCGTAAGGCTGACTTCGGCGTAGCCGAATGTGCTGAGGTAGGTACGTTAGCCTTTCTTTTCGTAAAAAACGTATAACGACGGGCGTTCCTCGATGGGACGCCCGTCGTTTGCAAAAGAAAATAAATCTTAATTTTATATTTTTCTCAAACCGTTATGCGTGGTCTGATCAATTTGTCGACGGTCTGAAGGCAGTCAAAGGGAATAACCTTTGACTGCCTTGCTTGTTAATAATTTTTCACAAATTCATCAATACCCTCAGCAATTGCTTTGCCGATTGCATCAGATTCGCTTTTAAGTATAGCGAGATCGCTTGCCTTATCATAAAAACCGATTTCCATATATCCGCAGGTGACGGGTGATTTACAGAACGCAATCAACGCACCTAATCCGCCGATTGAGCCGTTGCCTGACTTCTTGAGAGAGGTTGAAGCAACGATTTTTTCGTTTACAATACCACCTAAGGTGTTGCAGTCATTGATATATGTAGAGCGGATACCCTTCTGGTCATAAGGTCCGCTTGCACTTATATATGCAGTGCCGCTTCCGCCGCCGGCGTTGGAGTGAATACACATATAAAGCAGAGCATCTGCCTGTTGTGTATTGTCATTGTTTGGATAACAATAGCTAAGTCTCTTCGAGAACGAAGGATTTTCGTCGTTTGAAGTTCTTGTCATTCTTACAGTGTATCCCATTTGCTCAAGATATTTTTTTGCTGCCAGTGCATTGTTGAGGTTCAGCTCCGGCTCTGTTGCACGGTCGCCGTTACCGATAGGGTACCAGCAACCGCCGTTTGCAGGATGAGTTTTACTGCAACCGCTGCCTTCACACTGTACTGATGAAGTGCCACTCTTCCAATGACGCCATTCGCCCCATTGTCCCTTGCTTTCGTTATATGAATAGCCCTCCGAAAGCTTTTCTTCCTTACTCATACTTGACGAGGATTTTCCATGCCCCGGGTCAAGCACGATTATTTTTGAATTGTTATTTGCCGGAGAACGGTAATTCCGGGCGTTGTTACTTCCTTCGATTATTTTGTTTGCTTGTCCGCTTTCCTTGCCTTGCTCAGATGCGGCAGTTGATGTGCCCTGAGAAGTGATGGCAAGTATATTTTCCGGAGCAATTGTTGTATTAAAAGCATACAGCTTATCTTCCTCAACAAGTGAAATTATCCGCTTGAGTGCCTTGGCCGGTATGAGGTGATAGTCATATGTGGTGTAACACTGTATATTTGTTCCGTTTAACGTAACCGGGTGATTATAAAAATGAAGCTTTGAATTATCCGGGATGTCCGAATATTTCCCGGAAAGCCCATTCTCGGAGTGCATAGCCTTTTCTGATGAATAATTCAGTGAAATTGAATCGTCGGTATTTCTGATTATTTCAAAACCGAAATCATTAAGATCCTCAGCGGCGATATATACAGCCGATTGAAAATCGTATGAAGGTATCTGAATATCATTTATTGTTACAATAGTATCCGAATAGGTAACCGTGCCTGCATTGACTGTATTTTCCGAATCCTTTTGCGAAAAATCTGAAAGTATATAAAAAGTTTCTACTGCAATTATTACTGAGAAAACAGCAATAAGTATTGTTATTAATTTTTTGTTCATTGTAATTTCTCCTGAATTATTCAGCATCCGGAGAGAATGCTTCAATTATCTTAGCATAAACCTTGTCTGAATTTTTCTTGAAATGCTTTACAACCGCTTCTGCCTGGTCACGTGTGCCGATATACAAAGATATTTCCATAAGCATTGTATTGTCTCCGTCATATAAGGCACATTCGGCAGTGTATTCAGTAGGGGATACAGCAGAAATTTTTCCTCTTACTGCATTTTTTATACGCTCATCATATAAAAGCTGCTTAATTGACTCTTCGATTGGTTCGCGGATATATACAGGAATTTTACCTCTGAAAAATTCAACAACATTAAGCCCCTTTTCAGTAATACGGAATTTCTGAATGTTTTTGCCGGTCATAAGTCCTTCAATGTGGTTTGTCTGAACCAGATTGTCAAGAGCAAGCTGGAAGTCGCTGAAATTGATATTACAGTTATTCAATACCACATTTAACATATCGCCGTATGCAAGAAGGCAATCCGCCTTGTTAAGAGTGTGCAAAATTATAGATTGTATGAGAATCGGATCATCTATTTCCTTGTTATAAATCACAAAAATCAACTCCAATATTAATAATATTTACATATATAATAACACAATAAAGGGAAGTAGTCAAGAAAATTCAAAAAATATCAAAAAATACAGAAAAAAAGCTTGACAAATGGAGAATCGTGTGTTAAAATTATTTGGTATGAAAAATACACACATATTCCAATTTATGAAAAGTTGCCCTATTTTTGCCGGGGTCTTTCATAAAAGTGGGGGGTATGGAGGAAAAATTAAAAAAACAGGAGGACTTTTAAAATGGCAAACGTAATTTCAATGA
>JAZQHZ010000306.1:0-6653 GCA_045540855.1 Clostridia bacterium | reverse complement strand
TCCTGCACCCGTAAGCCCCTCCTGCCACACACTTTCTGCCTTTATCGCAGGAAGATACCACTGTCTGCCATAGTACGGGTCATTCGGTATAAAGGTATCGGAAAGCTCTTCAAAAAGCGACACTGCTTCGTCCGCTTCAATTTCAAATTCCGCTTCGCTGATATTTAACGGCTCATCCTCAAATATGCCCGAAATATTATCCGCAGGAGCAACGCTCAATGCCGCCTCATAGGTCGGAGCAAGATACACTCTGTCACTAAGCGCAACTATGCCCTCACCCGAAACACTCTGTGCTTCCTTGAGAAGTATAACATAGCTATTCTCCGCAGCGCTTGCCGTCGCAGTGCCAAGCAATGCCGCAACCGCCGCCGTAAGTAAGAGTTTTTTCACTTTATTCACCCCTGCTCATATCTGTATGATCCTAAAAATTTATAGAATGTGGTATTATTACGCAGCTTATCAAGTGCGAAATAAATCGTTGCGTTATCAATGTTTCCGTCAATGTCGATAAAGAACATATACTTACCCAGCTCGTTCTTCATCGGACGTGATTCTATCTTCTTTAAATTTATCTTTTCACTTGCGAACAGCTCCAATGCCTTATAAAGGCTTCCCGGCTTATCCTCGGTAGTGAATGCAATCGAGGTTTTGTCGTGGTCAGTCACTGTCATTGTCGGCTTCTTTTCAAGGATAACAAAGCGTGTGGAATTGTTCTTATCGTCACCGCAATCGGCATAAAGCACCTCAAGCCCGTAGACTTTGGCACTGTTGGGTGATGCGATACAGGCAAGATTTTTGCCCTCCTCGCTCACTCGCTTTGCCGCGGCAGAGGTAGAGTCTGAATATTCAATATCCGCCTCGCCAAACTCGTGTGCAATAAGCTCTGCACACTGCCCGATTGCCTGCGGATGCGAGATAATAAGCGTAATATCTTCCTTTTTCGTACCCTTCTTAACCATAAGATTCTGGCTGATACGCAGCACATATTCGCCCGTAATATACAAATCCACATCAAAAGCAAGCATATCAAGGGTGGTATTAATACCACCCTCAATAGAATTTTCAATCGGGACGATGCACTTTTCAATTTCACCGTCATTCACCGCCTTGATTGCGGCAAAAATAGTCTTATATTCCCGAAGCTCTTCCATACCCTGCGAAAAATTCTGTGCCGCAAGATGTGAAAACGAGCCAACCGGACCTAAATAACCTAACATAAAAAACCTCCGGTTTTTTCAATTCACAATTCATAATTCACAATTCACAATTTTGGAAAATTTTCGTCTGAAAACGAAAATTTAAAATTATTTTTTGCCAACGGCAAAAAATTACATTCAATTGTGAATTTTTAACTGTGAATTGTGAATTGTTATGGTTTAGCCAAGGCTAAATCATAACAGAATCTTTCCTACTGCCTTTGCAATCGGGTCTAATTCCTTCATTAATTCCTCAAACTTTGACGGCTTTAATGACTGCGGACCGTCTGATGCTGCCTTTTCCGGACAGTTGTGTACCTCAATCATAAGTCCGTCCGCACCTGCTGCGATTGCCGCCTTTGCCACCGGTGCAACGAGCTTGTATGTACCTGTTGCGTGGCTCGGGTCGCCGATAATCGGAAGGTGTGAAAGGTCCTTTGATACCGGAATTGCACTTATATCAAATGTATTTCTTGTCGATGTCTCGTATGTACGGATACCTCTCTCACAGAGGATTACCTGCTCATTTCCCTCTGACATAATGTATTCAGCCGCCATGAGCCACTCCTCCATTGTTGAAGCAAGGCCTCTCTTTAAAAGAATCGGCTTATTGCACTTACCAACCTCACGGAGAAGCTCGAAGTTCTGCATATTTCTCGCACCAATCTGCATAATATCTGCGTACTTTGCCACAAGGTCAACGTCACGTGTATCAAGTACCTCTGTACAGATAGGCATACCTAATTCCTTACCGCTGTTATACATAATCTCAAGACCTTCGCCCTTTAAGCCCTGGAATGAATAGGGCGATGAACGGGGCTTGAATGCGCCGCCACGTAAAATGTTTGCACCTGCCGCCTTAACTGCACGTGAAACCTCTGTGAACTGCTCCTGGCCTTCAATCGCACACGGACCTGCAAACACTGCAAGCTTGTTTCCGCCGACCGTTACGCCGTGACCTACGTCAATAATGCTCTGCTCCTTCTGTAATTCCTTTGAAGCGAGCTTATACGGCTTCATAATCGGCACAACATTTTCAACACCTGCCATTAAGAGCACCTCATTCATACTGAGCTGTCTCTTATCACCGATAGCACCGATTACAGTTTTCTTTTCACCGTAAATCGGGTGAGTCATAAATCCGAAATCGGCAAGTCTTTTTTCAACCGCTTCAATCTGAAGAGCAGAAGCGGAATCCTTCATAATAATAATCATAATGATATCTCCTTATATTTTAAATCTTTCTTACAAAAGATAATATTCTGACAATTATATTCTATCATAAAAAGTCGAATAGTGCAACAGATTTTTTGCCGAACGGAAAAAATAATTCACAATTCACAATTCATAATTCACAATTGTGGAAATTTTTCATCCTTTGGATGAAAAATTATTTGATAAATTTGGGTTTATCGAGGTGTTTGGCGGGATAAAAATGTAGGGGCGAACGGTGTCCGCCCGGGCCAACCACAGATATTGGGTAAACGGGCGAACACGGTTCGCCCCTACATCTGTCATTCAAAGCAATCTCAACACCAAACCCAAATTTGTTTGGTTTGTTTTTGGCAATTTGTGGGTTACGTTTGCAAATTCAGACTGCACCAATTCAAAGGAACTAATTAAAATCTGCAGATGGTTCCATCTCGCTTGGAGGGTGCACTCTTTTGAGCAAGCGTCAGCAAGGGAGATTTTCAAGAGGGGATTTCCCTCTTGAACGGTATTCTTTTTCGTTCTTTTTCTGAGGATGCAGACAGCATAGCTGCCGCTAATACTGTAGACAGAAAAAGAACCGGGGATATACGTTGCAAACAATTAAAACTGAACGTCTTGGGGCAGAGCCCGTTTGAATCGTTCGGGCAAGTGCAACCATCCCGACAAACCCAAATTTCACAAAACAACAAATGCCGCTTGAAAAGCGGCATTTACTGTTGTTTATTTAATATCTGAATTATTAACCTCTTCACCGTCAATAGTGATGTTAATATCCTTGTACATCGGCATACCTGTACCTGCCGGTATGAGCTTACCGATGATTACATTTTCCTTTAAGCCCTGGAGCGGGTCAATCTTACCCTTGATTGCTGCATCTGTGAGAACCTTTGTTGTCTCCTGGAATGATGCTGCTGAAAGGAATGAGTCTGTTGCAAGTGCTGCCTTTGTGATACCTAAGAGTACCGGTGATGATGTTGCACCAACACCGCCCTTTGCCTCGGCTTCCTTATTTGCCTTGTCAAACTCGAACTGGTCTACTGTTGAGCCGATTAAGAGATCTGTATCTCCGCCGTCCTCAATCTTGACCTTTCTTAACATCTGACGTGTGATAACCTCAACGTGCTTGTCGTTGATATCAACACCCTGCATACGGTAAGTCTTCTGTACTTCACGTGTGATATACTTCTGAACTGCACCCGGACCGTTGATTCTTAAGATGTCGTTCGGGTTTACTGAACCCAATGTGAGCTCGCCACCCTTTTCAACATACTCGCCGTCCTTGACCTTGATGCTTGCACCGTACGGAATTACGTACGTTCTTGCCTCGCCGTCCTCGTCGTTCTTTATAATAACCTCACGTCTTGACTTTGTATCGCTTACCATTGCAGTACCTGCAATTTCAGAAATTATAGCAACACCCTTCGGACGTCTTGCCTCGAAAAGCTCCTCGATACGCGGAAGACCCTGCGTGATATCGCTGCCCGAAGCAACACCGCCGGCATGGAAGGTTCTCATTGTAAGCTGTGTACCCGGCTCACCGATTGACTGTGCAGCGATGATACCAACTGCTTCACCTACGTTTACAAGGTTACCTGTTGCAAGGTTACGTCCGTAACACTTAGCACATACACCCTTAGCGCAGCAGTTCAGTACGTTTCTTATCTTAACCTTCTTAACGCCTGCCTTGATTGCCTTCTCGGCATCTCTCTCCTTGATTATGTTTGCTGACGGATCGTTTGTATCGTCCTTAACTGCAAGGATAACCTCGCCTGTTTCCGGATTTACAATATCCTCCATAAGCACACGGCCGATAATTCTGTCTGCTAACGGCTCGATGCTCTCCTTGCCTTCCATAATCTCTGTTACCCATTCGCCCTCTGTTGTTCCACAGTCGATTTCTCTTACGATAACCTCCTGTGATACGTCAACAAGACGACGTGTTAAGTAACCTGAGTCAGCAGTTCTCAGCGCTGTATCTGTTAATCCCTTACGTGCACCGTGTGATGAGATGAAGTACTCAAGTACGTTAAGTCCTTCTCTGAAGTTCGCACGAATCGGAATTTCGACTGTTCTACCCTGTGTATCCGCCATAAGACCACGCATCGCAGCTAACTGTCTGATCTGGTTTGTCGAGCCTCGAGCACCTGAATCCGCCATCATGTAGATCGGATTGAATTCGCCGAGGTTCTTTAACATCGCACCTGTTACCTTATTCGATGTATCTGCCCATACCTTGATTACCTGCTGATAACGTTCTTCGTCTGTTAAGATACCGAAGCGGTACATTTCTGTAATCTTCTCGACCTCTGCTTCTGCCTCGGCAAGAAGTGCCTTCTTCTCCTCCGGTACCTCGATATCTGATACCGCAACTGTGATAGCTGCAAGAGTTGAGTGCTTATAACCTGTCTCCTTGATCTTATCAAGCATATCGGCAGCAGTTGATGTGCCGTGTGTATGGATACACTTGTCTATAATCTTTCCGAGCTGCTTCTTCTCTACGATGAAGTCTACCTCGAAATCGAATGCGTTTTCCGGATCCTCACGGTCAACAAAGCCTAAATCCTGCGGAATGTTGTTATTGAAGATGATACGTCCTGCTGTTGTTTCAACAAGCTTCGTCTTTGCAACTCCGTTTATAGTCTTTGTAACCTGAACGGCAATCTTCTCGTGAAGTGTACACTCCTTGTTTGCGTAGGCAAGAAGTGCCTCGTCTGTTGTTGTGTACTTCTTCATTACAAGCTTCTTCGCCATTGTGAAGAGCTTCTTTGCACTTACCTGAACGCTTCTGTCCGGAAGTGTGATTGTAACCGGGTTAACCGGAATCTTTGTTTCATTCTTTAATACCTTCGGAAGTGTTATGAGATATTCAAACGCTTCCTTAACCGATGTGAAGCTCTTGATTGGCTCCTCGGCATCGTAAATCTCTAAGTTCTCCTCGTCAGCACCGTTTACAAGCTGCTCTGTCATAAATGCAAGCTTTGCTTCGCTTGTGCAGATTTCGTTTGCAATCCAGTCATAGTGCTCCTTTGCAAGAGTGAGGTAGTATGAACCTAAGATCATATCCTGTGTCGGAACTGCTACCGGGTGTCCGTCCTGCGGCTTCAAGAGGTTGTTGGCACTGAGCATTAAGAAACGTGCCTCTGCCTGAGCCTCCGGTGATAACGGAACGTGGATAGCCATCTGGTCACCGTCGAAGTCGGCGTTGTACGCTGTACATACGAGCGGGTGAAGCTTTAAGGCTCTGCCTTCAACCAGCTTCGGCTCGAACGCCTGAATACCTAAACGGTGGAGTGTAGGAGCACGGTTCAAGAGTACCGGATGCTCCTTGATAACGTCTTCAAGAACGTCCCATACCTCCGGCTTTGCTCTTTCAACTCTTCTCTTTGCACTCTTGATGTTCGGTGCGATGCCTCTTGCAACAAGCTCCTTCATTACGAACGGCTTGAACAGCTCGATTGCCATTTCCTTCGGCACACCACACTGATAAATCTTCATTTCCGGACCAACAACGATAACTGAACGTCCTGAATAGTCAACTCTCTTACCTAAGAGGTTCTGTCTGAAACGTCCCTGCTTACCCTTGAGCATATCTGAAAGTGACTTTAACGGTCTGTTACCCGGACCTGTTACCACTCTTCCTCTTCTGCCGTTGTTGATAAGTGCGTCAACTGCCTCCTGGAGCATTCTCTTCTCATTTCTGATGATGATGTCCGGAGCCTTTAATTCCATAAGTCTGAACAAACGGTTATTACGGTTAATAACACGTCTGTAAAGGTCGTTTAAGTCTGATGTGGCAAAGCGACCACCGTCTAACTGTACCATCGGACGTAACTCCGGCGGGATAATCGGCACAACTGTCATAATCATCCATTCCGGACGGTTCTTTGAGTTTCTGAATGCCTCAACGATTTCAAGTCTCTTTATAATCTTTGCCTTCTTCTGACCCTGTACGCTGTCAAGCTCTGCTCTTAATTCCTTTGAAAGTGCTTCAAGGTCGATGTTCTCTAAAAGAACCTTGATTGACTCTGCACCCATACCTGCAACAAAGCTGTTACCGTACTTTTCTCTTGCCTCATAGTATTCCTTCTCTGAAAGAATCTGGTTCTGTGCAAGCTCTGTATCGCCCGGGTCAGTTACGATATATGCTGCGAAGTATAAAACTCGCTCTAACTGACGCGGTGATATATCAAGGATAAGTCCCATTGATGACGGAACTCCCTTGAAATACCAGATATGTGAAACAGG
>JAZQHZ010000305.1:0-9687 GCA_045540855.1 Clostridia bacterium | reverse complement strand
AGGTACAGCAGTTTATATATGAAAAGGGTATTGAGCCCTTGAACAGAACATACTATGCTCAGCTTACTGCTACGGGCACCACCAATTTTGATAGCTTCCAGACATCAAGCTGGTTCCCGACATGGAAATCAAATTATACAGCATTTGTTCAGGGTGGACTTATTCCGGCATGTCTTGCAGTGGCAGAGTTTTATCCCGAGGCTGCGTTTGACACTATTGAAAAGGCAATGCGCGCATACGAGTATATGTTTATGGGGTTATATCCCGGCGGCATATGGCTTGAGGGTAAGGTGTACCAGCAGGTGCTTAATATGTATAATACTTTTGCGTTCGGCTCTATGCTTAAATGTTTAGGAACAACCTATAATCTTATGAACTATCCCGGTATGCATGAAAGTCTGCATGCTATGATGTCCTACAGCTCACTGAGCGGTGCATTCTCATTCGCTGACGACTCGGGAAGAGCTGCCCTTTCAGGTATTGAAGGTTCATATCAGTTCTGGGCAAAGGCTTACGACGACCCCGTGCTTTCACTGTGGCGTCAGATGAAGGTTCCCAATAAGTACAGCAAAAAGTACGCAATATCGGCAAACACAAACAACCGCTATGAATATTTCGACGCTATCTTTTATGAACCGATGCCGGATGAATCAGTTCTTCAGAACTTTGAGAAGGTGTCATATTTTGAGGGCGGAGAAATCTTCACAGTCCATGAGGACTGGCTCGACAAGAATGCACTCTTCTTTGCGGCGGCAGGCGGACCTACGCTTCATTATCACCGTCATTATGACATGGGCGACTTCCAGCTGAATAAAGACGGCGTACAGTGGTTTTATGAGTTCGGTCAGGGTGACTACAATGTAGGTAGCATCTGGACGAGATTCGGCGGACGAAGCGAAGCACATAATACTATCACAATCAATAACGCATACGATATTTCACAAAGAGAAGATTCTTTTGTTCCCGTTACAAAATGGGAGGAAGGAACGGGCGGTGCATACGTTGTTTATGATATGAAGGAAGTATATGCACATCACGGTACGGAAAAGATGGACCGCGGCTTCTATATAGGCGATAACTACGAATCACTCCGTATCAGAGATGAAATGAGCTTCTCAAAGAAAGTGACAGGTTACTGGCATTTGCATACCGACGCAGAGGTGAGTCAGCTCGACGAGCATACAATGCTTCTGTCAAAGAACGGAAAACAGCTTATTCTCCGTGCTGCTTATGAAGCAGAAGGCTTTAATACAGAGTTTTCCGTAAGCAAGGCGAGACCTCTTCCCGATAGCCCGTCTTTTGAAGCGGATGCTCAGACAAGAACAGATATCAATCAGATAAGAATTAAATTTGTAGGTAAGGGTGACATAAATCTTACCGTTGAGTTATACGATTATGAAAGACCTATAGACACTACTCCGATATCCGACTGGACAGCGCCCGAGGCAACTGCTGCTATAGAGGATAATAGCGATTACGGAGTCGATATCTATTACAAGGGCGGTGAAAAAATCGACAGCGATACAATTATACCTGTAATTGACGGCAAATATCCCGAATTTGAAGTAAAAGCACGCGACAGCAGAATGACAGCCGAACTACTGGAGGTATATGAGGAGAATGAAAAGCCGATGAAAGTAAAGGTTTCAAATGCTGACGGTTCAAAAATTAAGTATACACTTATTAAGTACTCACAATACGGTGAGGCTGTCAAGAATATACTTTATGATGAGGTTGAGGTTAAGGATTACTGGGTAAGCTCAGAGCCTGAGCCTGCAAACAACCGTACAAATATATTTGATAATGACTTTTCAACACGTCTGAGTATGTACTACGATAATGCTACTGTAACCCTTGACCTTGGCGAGCCAAAGCAGGTTGACGGTCTTGCACTCGGTGTATGGAAGGGTTACCAACGTGAATACTACTTAGATATTCAGGTATCGGACGACGGTGAAAACTTCAGAACCGTCGGCGAATACACGTCAAGCGGTGAAACCGAAGATTACGAATTCTATACATTCCCGACAGAAACCGCAAGATATGTGCGATTTGTCGGTCATATGAATTCGGTAGGTGACGTTAATAATATTCTTGAGTTAAGAGTTATCAGAAGGAAGTAGGGGAAGCAATGAAAAAACTAAACAGAATTACAGCTTGTTTCCTTGCAATGAGTTTTTCTCTCACATCTGCGGCAGTGTATGCCGCAGATGCGGAAGAAATTCCGGTTTGGGATTCATATATTGAGGAAACTGCTAATGAACTTACAGCAGTACAGAGCGATGTGTGGGAAACTGCACAAAGCCGTGGAAGTGTTACCGTATCAGATGATGATAAGGATGTAGTTCTTAATACATCTGCATCGAGCAGATACAATGCTTATGCAGAGGCATCAACCACACTCGCACTTTTACCGTCAAACAATGATGCGTCGCTTAAATTCAATATGCAGACAGACGAATTTAATTCGGCAAAACAGACGGGAACGGTGTCAATAAAAAATGCGGCAGGAACGCGTAGTGTAGAGGTTCTCAGCATTTCAAATACAACACTGACAGTTTTGGGCGATTCGGAAGCTGCTTTAACGCTTCAAAATGGTACGCCGGTTGCTGTTGAGCTTCTGTTCAATACCGAAAGCGGCAGTGCTTTGGTTCAAATAGGCGATAATACATATACAATTACAGATAATGTAGCTCTAAAGGCTTTACACAGTGACAGCGCTGAAGGAAATACTTTGAAGATTTTCTTTAAAAATGCTTCGGATCGTATAGCTACAGATGCAAATCTTACAATTACAGGCTTTGAAATGTCACAGAGTGAAAAGTTTGGATATACGGGTATTACAGCAGGCGGTGAGATGATTGGTGCATACTGCAAGCAAGGTATGCTTACAGACGGCATAAAGGTTGGTTTTGGCGGCAACGGTGCAGCTGAAATATACGAAATTACAAATTATTCACTGACAGTTAACGGCAGTGCTGCTGAATTTGCTGTTTCAGAAACAGACGGCGGCTTGTTCATTACTCCTGTAGTGCCTTTTGCAGTCGGAGATACTGTTAAATTAACGGTTTTAAGTATTAAGGACAAATACGGAGTGGCTTATGCGGAAAATTCAATAACAGAATTTACCGTACTTGATGATAATTACGTGAGTCCTACGGTAGAGCTTAGCTGTGCGGATACCGACTTGTATGTCGGACAGACAGCACTTATAGACACAGTTCTTGGCGGTTCTTCGTGGGATTATGCTCAGGTATATGTAAACGATGTATATAAGGACACTGTTGAACGTGAACAGTTTACATACAGCTTCACTCCCGAAACGGAAGGTACATATACTTTAAGATTTGATGTTCTGGATAATACATATTCTATGAGCGACAGCGAAGAAATTACAGTTACCTTTACGGCAAATGCCGTTCCCCAAATTACTCTTGCAGGATATTCGGAAGGTGATTTAATAAGCATTTTTGAAGGCAGCGAAGGCGTGCTTGGACTTTCAGTGAGCGATGATTTAGGCATTGAAAAAACAGAAATATATGTAAACGGAAGCTTGGCAGAAACCACTTCGGAGGCTTCATACAGCTTTGCTTTAAGCACTTTGCCCTTGGGAACAAGCTCTGTTTCGGTAAAGGCATATGATATCTACGGCAGAACAGCCGAGGTAAGTGTAAGCGTGCTCAAGTCAAAGGAGGTTGCTTCGGCGCTGCTCAGTGAAAAGGACTTTATTGAAGAAGGTGTATATTACACTTCCGGAATTCAGGTAGCACGTCAGAGAGGTTATATAAGAACCGAAGTCGTTGATGCTGAACACGGAAAAAGTATGCTGATCGGTAAGGATGAAAACATTAGTAGTGAGATGGAAAATTTCCCTAACAATCAGTATACATACATTCAGCACAACAGAGACAACAACCATCCGATGCAGAAGTATGAATTTGATTTGAATGTTGTAAACAGCCCCGAAAAGGATGTCCGTTGTCTTAATTTTGCACTGCGATATACTGACGGTGTAATTCCGGTACTGTTTGCTGTACAACAATCAACCTTTTTTATAGGCTCCGGCACAATGCCTTATAATGAAGGCGAATGGTATCATATAAGCATTATTATCACAAAAGAATATTACAGTATCACTGTCACCGATGAGGACGGTAATACAACAACAAGTACAAATACTGCGCTTGATACATCAAAAACTATAGAAAGGTACCGTTTCTATGTGGGTGACACAGGAAGCACTGAAAATCTGTTTGATATTGCGATTGATAATATTACCGTAAGTGCAGTTGCACGCTCGATTGCAATAACAGGTATAGGCAGTACAGATCAAATGTATACAGAAGAAGTTCCCACAGGTATTGAAAGCTTCTGCCTGTATACCGAGGGTGCAGTTATAGCAGAAGATGTTAACAAGGAGAATGTTTCACTTTTAAGAGGTACCGAACAGGTGGAAATCGAAAAGATGAGATATTCTGCCGACGGCGGCTTTATTGAAATATATCCCAAAGAACCGCTTGCAGCCGCTTCGGAATATACAGTGGAGCTGTCGGAAAATATCCGATTCCTTGGTGAACAAACTCTCGGCGAGACTATAACATACAGTTTCAGAACAAAAGGCGAAGGCATAACTGTTAACGGAACAGAATGGGAAATCGTCAGAAACAATCTTAAGCTTACGGTAAAGGCTTCAAATCTTGGCTGGGTAGATAAGAAGATTTATGTATTTATGAGTGAGTTTGACGATAACGGAAAATTTGCAAAAACAACGGTATTTAAAAAAACGCTGTTCGGTGGCGGTGCATCGTATGATGTTGAATGTATCCTGACAGATGCCGCTTCATCAAATGTGGAAATGTTTATAAGTGATGGTACAAATATAGGAAGCATATATCATGCTGAAGTTTATGAACAGTAAGTTAGGGGTATAGATATGAACAGAAAAAGTATATTACGCACAGCACTCTGTGCGGCTGTGGCAGCATTTATAACTCTTTTCGGAGTTGTAAATGCATGGGCTACGGAATTAAAAATCAATCAGGATCCGGCAGACTATACTTATTTTCATTCAAAACACTATAATGTCGGAGCTAAATATTACAAGAATACAACTTTTACGACAGAGGCTGGAACTTCGTACACGGCAGAACCAATGGATTATAAAAATCCGCAAAAAGGTGAACGAATTATTCTTACAAAATCAAACAGCAATAATTCAAACAGTGTGTATTTTAAAACAGATCTGACGAAGCGTACGGAATGTTGGCCGAATGTGACGAATCCTTATAACTATTACTATCTTGAGGGCGACTTCAAGATAGATAATAATACGCTTGACTGGAATTTGATTACACTGTACGACGGTACAAAAACAATACGTGTTTATATTGAAGATTCGGTGCTGAAATATAATAACGGAAGCACAACAGTTACTCTTCCGACCGTTACAACAGGGGAATGGCATCATATTCTGGTGCTGTTTAATCTCATTGACCACAAGGCTGATGTTTTCTATGACCAAAGATATGCCGGCAATGACAAAACGATTTATAAAACTATAACAAAGTTTGATACGGCTGAGTGCAAGCTGTATGGCGGCTCGGGCAGTGTAGAGCTTAAAAACTGGGAATTTACAGGCATTGCAAAGTCCTACAGTATAGTAAACACGAGCGATTCGGGATATCAGGCTGTTATTGAACATTCGTCGGTTTTCCCCGATGACAATGTAGTACGTGAATATCTTGCCGATAAGGTGGTATTTCACGGCGAAGGAAAAATTCTGTATAAAAACGGACAAAAAACAGCTCTTAATGACTGCGAATATACAGATGATGAGCTGTTTGTGAATGTAAATGAAATAAACAGCGCAATGGGACTGAGCCTGAAAATAGATAAATCGTCTTCAACGCTGACAAACGGAAGCAGTACATACAGCCTTCCTCAAAGCGCATACGATGATTATCTTCCCGTAACAGAAACGCTTTCTCTTCTTGGCTATAAAGCCAATTTTGCAAAGTACGGCAAAATGGTTATTGCTTGCAAGGATGCGGGAATAATATTTACGGAATCACAATTTATCGAGACCGCAAAGAAATATCCGTCGGGAATGACAATTCACCGTCAACGGGGTTTTGCAAAAACGGGTACTGTTGATACGGCACACGGTACAAGCATGCTTATCGGTATGGACGCAAACTGTGATACTGAAACTTATGATAGTAATTCATATACATATGTACAGCATAAAATAGATACGTCTTTGGCAAATCAGACATATGAATTTGATGTGAATGTATTATCAGCGCCGGCGAAAAATTCTGAAGGTGTGAGATTTACAATCCGTTACAGTGATGGCTCTACCGAAACACTTTTTTCAATCAAGAAGTCGACGTTTGTACTTCCGCCGAAGTTTATATTTGACACTACCGTAAGTTATACTGCTAATAAGTGGTATCATGTTGCCGTAAATGTGACTGCTAACAATTGGCAGGTAACGGTAACCGCACCTGACGGAAAAGTAACGACATCCAGAACCGGTACTTTTAACTCGGGTAAAACAAAAGATCAGTTCCGTTTTCATACATCAGCCGATGCAGCAAATTTATGTACTGTAGCGATTGATAATGTAAAGGTAACAACGGCAGAAAATCCGATAATTGACTGTACATATCGTGAATCATGGTTTGACAATCAGTATTATGCATCATCGGGCTCTTATCCGATACTGAGTTTTTCGGACGAAGAGGAAATAAGTAATTTTATTTTCTTTGACAGACCCACTGCTCAGAAGCTTAAGAGTGATTTCAATGCAAATATAAGTAGTGGCGAGCATCCGAGAATTATGATAAATTCAGAGGACGTGGAAAGATTAAGAAGCTTAAAGCTGACTGACAAAAAATTTGCGGCAATGGCAAAAAGGTTAATCAATGCGGCTGATACAAATCTTAAAGCAGACCTTCCGGTGTATTTGTTTAACGATAGCTTCCGTACTCTCGAAAATGCCAATAATGTTGAAGCACGTCTTAAATCGCTTGCATTTGCATATGTACTCACAGGAGACACAAAATATTCCGACAGAGTAATTGAAGAATTAATGCTCATTTGCCAATTCCCCGACCTTAATGCAAAGCACATCATTGATACGGGCGTATGGCTTCGCGGAATATCGGTTGCGTATGACTGGTGCTATCACGAAATGAACGACACACAGCGGCAAACGGTTGCGGAGTTTATGTACAGAGAGGGAATTGAGCCTGTACAGCGTGCGTATTATTCAATGAATCCCGCAGGCGGCGGCGGTGGCTTCCAGCAGGCAAACTGGTTCCCGAGATGGAAGAGTAACTATACACCTTTCGTTCAGGGCGGACTTATTCCGGCGTGTCTGGCGATAGCGGATGTTTATCCCGACGCCTGCTTTGACACAATCGAAAAAGCTACACGTGCATGGGAATATATGCTCTACGGCTTTTATGATGACGGTGTATGGCTTGAAAGTAAGTCATATGAAAGTGTGGTTTATACCGGCATTTCATACTCGATGGCGGCTATGATGAAGTGTCTGGGTGATGACTACAACATACTGGAATATGTCGGTATGAAAAAGAGCTTTGAAGTAGCATCGGCAATGACATCGCTTGTCGGAAGCTTTTCCTACGGAGATGACAGCTATCGTGGAGTATTGGAAAATATTGATGGTTCATGGGCTTTCTTTGGGGACTATTATGATGATGATTTAATCAGAGGTATGCGAGGCTTACGCATTTACGGTGATTACAAGAGCAGATATTTCAGTAATTTTTTAATCCCTAATTTTATGGATTTGATTTACTATGACGGTGATTCTAAAATAGATGCAGTCAAAAATATGCCCAAAGTGATTACTGCCGACGGAATGGACTTGTTCTCGCTAAGTGAGGACAAAACCGATAAAGAAGCACTGTATTTTGCTTCTTCGGGCGGAGTTTCGCGTCATTATCATCAGCATAACGACTCGGGAGATTTTCTCTTTGCTCTTGATGGGGAACAGTGGACATACGAGTTCGGATTGGGTAACTATAATGTAGGAAGTATTTATACACGCTTTTCGGGACGAACGGAAGCGCACAATACAATTACCTTGAATCCGAGTGCAGACTTCTCGCAGAAGGAGTCGGCATATGCACCGCTCACCGAATACAAAGAGGGCGAGGGCAGCGGATATGCGGTTTACGATATGACCGAGCTGTATGCACATCACGGTGCGGAAAGTATGACAAGAGGCTTCTACATTGGCGAGGGATATAATTCTCTTACAGTGCGAGATGAAATGTCATTCTCGAAAGACACTGAAGGCTACTGGTTTATGAATACACTTGCGAAGATGGAGCTTGTTGATGCAAATACCATGAAGCTTACCCAAAACGGCAAAACGCTTTATGCACAGTTTATCTGCGAAGCGAATAATGCGACAGCCAAGATGAGCATAATGGATTGTGTGCCGCTTGGAGTGGAAGCACTTAGTGGTGATCAGCAGGCACAGACCGGGCAGAAGAAAATCGGTATATATTTTAAGGGTAGTGGTGACATCACAATCACCGTACGACTTTCAAATACATTGGGAACGGTTGATACAACACCCACTTCAGAATGGAAGAATAAAATACTGACCGAGGAATATGAAGAACTCTCCGAACCTGAGCGTGAAGCGGAAGAACTCCTCTGGCAGGAGGATTTTGAAGGCGACAAGCCTAAGCTTCCGACCGTAAAGAGCAAAGCGAGCTATACAACGATTGATGTTGTCGGTGATGAAGACAACAAGGAATTGTTTGTATATTCAAAAAGAGAAAACACAACAACAGCAAGTGCCGCAGTTAGCTTATTCTACGACAGCACGCTTGCCTTGAAGGAAAACTTCACTGTGGAATGCGATATGAAAATCATACCGTACAATCCTGAAACAATGCTTGGATATGACGGAAATGTTGCGAAATATCCGGAGTATAACATGGGAGTTTCCGATGCAAGTGTTGCAGAACGTGCATATTTTACCATAAATCCGTATTTCAATAATTCGGGGGTACTTTCCGGTACAAATGTAAGTGTGTTTGGTACCAGAAACAAAACTGCAGTCTTCGGATTCATGCAAGGTGTAAACTGGTACGATTATAACCGTTATCGCTGGGTAACAAAAACTGATGAATATGGTAACCGATATGCAGAGGTCTACATAAACGGAAAGTTTTACGGCAAAATCGGAACCCGTGATGTTAGAAACGGTCTTAAGGGGCTGATGCTCACGATTTCAATGAACAAGGGTATTTCCGAATCGGGATTTTATGTGGATAACATAAAATTCTATAAGGGTCAGGCAGAATCGGTTAATAAAGATTATTACGATACCGAAAATGATATTGTAACTTCTTTCAGTAAAGATTTTGATGATTTGTCAGGAAAAACGTTTGACAGCGCTGATATAATATATCCATACTACGAAATGCGAAATGCTTCATATGACGCATATGTAGACGGGGGACAGATAAGTGCGGTAAACGGCGTTTTCGGAAAAGAGGAAACGAATACTCCACTAAAGCTCACCTCTAATGCATCAGCGGTACTGCCGCAGGCAATACAGCTAAAGAATACAACCGTTCTTGAGCTTGACGCAGCTATAGAAAACGGCGGTAATATAGAAATAATCGCTGACAATAT
>JAZQHZ010000304.1:0-7072 GCA_045540855.1 Clostridia bacterium | reverse complement strand
AACTCCCGCATCAACAAGCTGTGCCACATATTCCATCAATGCTTCAATTTCTCTGTCCTTTATAAGTGTGTTCACCGTAACGTGCATATCCACACCGTAAAGATGGCAGTATTGTGCCTGCTTTTTTATGTCCTCAATTGTGAAATTAACTGCACTTGCCCTTGCACCGAAGCTTTTGCCGCCGATGTAAACCGCATCCGCACCCGATTGCACCGCCGCACGAAGTGCCGCCTCATTTCCCGCCGGAGCGAGTAATTCTATATTGCTCATTTCTTTTTCGGAGTTTCGAATGCTTCTATAATATCCTGCACCCGTCTGTCACAATCCTTCTTCATTTTCTCATTCTTTTCTTCCAGAAGCTTAATCTGTCCTTCAAGGAACTTTATCTGAGTATTGGCATCATTAAGCTCCTGCTGCAATGAAAGACTCGTTGCAATAGCCTCTGTTTCTGCCATTGTAACCTGTCCCGATTCAAGATTTTCAATCTCCTCCTGAAGGCTCTTGTTCTTCTCTTTAAGCTCTGTAATCTCAGCCTTCAGCTTAGTATTATCCGCATCAAGCTTACTTATCCTTTCAGCCTCCACATCGGTTTTTGATGCCATAAGCTTATAATACTCATCGCAGATATTCAGTGCCGCAAGCACAATCGGACGCTCGCCGAAAATATGCTTGCCCTCGCTGACAATCGCTTCAACCTTTTCGTTGATATGCTCGCCGAGCATTTCCATATACTCCACGCTTTCATCTGAAACCACCGTATAAAGACGTGAATTTATTACTAACTGTACCTTATTGAGTGACATAGTCTACACTCCTTTTGTATATATTTCTACTCATTTTATATTATACTATAAAACGACAAAAAATAATAGCCCTTTTCCTCAAAAAAAATAGCTAAAATTAAGACCTCTTTTTATGGCAACTTTTATCTTTTTTTCATTTAGATATTTACTTTTTCCGCTTTATATGATATAATTATTTATGGCGGTTTTTTATACCGCAATTTCATATAATGCAGGAGGTGCATTATGAAAGAAATCCACACTTCAGGAAATAAGGAATTTGTTTACGCAATGCTGTGGGCAATCGGTCTGCTCTTTGCAGGTCAGGCTATTGTAAACATACTGCCCGCCTATAAAATCATCGGAACAATTATAACAATCCTTATGTACTGCGTACTCGGTTTTTATACCTTAACACGCTTTTGTGCAAGATTTACCTATGAAAATACAGGCTACAGCCTGAGAATAAACAGAATGATCGGTAAAAGAAACAAGGAAATTGAATTCAACTTTTCCGATATAATATCTATATCTTCACAAAGACCGAAGGAAATGCCAAAGCCCGTATATATGATGCGTACTTCGGTATTTTCCGATAAGAATTCCAGATTCATTATCTACGGCTACACCAGTGCACAGAAAACTCTCGTATTCGAGCCGTCGGATAAGTTTATGAAGGAATTAAAGAAATCCATTAAAAACAGCAAGAAAAAGGAAGTATAAATATGGCAGAAATTATAGGAGTAAGATTCAAAACTGCGGGAAAGACATATTATTTTAATCCCATGGATTTTGACATAAAGGCAGGCGATAATGTAATCGTCGAAACAAGCCGCGGCATCGAATACGGCAAGGTCGTAGTCGGCAGACGTGAGCTTGCACAGGGTGAGCTTACAAAGCCCATCAAGGAGGTGTTGCGTCTTGCAAATGCCGAGGATGATGCACAGTTCACCTCAAACAAGGAAAAGGAAAAGGAAGCATACAAAATCTGTATGGAGAAAATCCGCGAGCACGATCTGGATATGAAACTTGTTGAGGTGGAATACACCTTTGACGGCTCAAAAATCCTTTTCTATTTCACTGCCGACGGAAGAATTGACTTCCGTGAGCTTGTAAAGGACTTAGCGGCAGTATTCCGCACAAGAATTGAGCTTCGTCAGATTGGTGTACGTGACGAATCAAAGACAATCGGCTCAATCGGCGTATGCGGAAGAAGCCTTTGCTGCTCAAAGTTTTTAGGCGAATTTGTTCCCGTATCAATCAAGATGGCAAAGGAACAGGGGCTTTCACTTAACCCGTCAAAAATATCAGGTGCCTGCGGCAGACTTATGTGCTGCTTAAAGTATGAGCAGGATGTTTATGAGGAGCTTTTAAAGGTAACTCCGAGACAGGGCTCGCTCGTTAAAACTCCGGACGGCAAGGGTACAGTTGAAAATGTAAGCCTTTTAAAGGGTGTGTGCAGAGTGCTTCTTGACGGCTCGGAAAAGACCTATAAGGACTATAAGGTTGATGAGCTTACAGTCCTCAAAAAAGGCAAGCGGCACGAGGAAACCAATGAAGAGGCAGAGCTTGATAACCTGCTTTCATAAATATTTTGATAAATTTATAAAAAACTCTTGAAGATTAACGCTTCGTGTGTTATAATAGTATAAAGGCGAAAGCAAAAACTTGTAAGGAGGTGCAATGAAATGGCATATAAAATCGAAGATTCATGTGTAAGCTGTGGTGCTTGCGCAGCTGAATGTCCGGTTAACGCAATCAGCGAGGGCGATGCAACATATGTAATTGATGCAGACGCTTGTATCGAGTGCGGCGCTTGTGCCGGTGTATGTCCGGTAGGTGCTCCGGTTCAGGACTAATAATTAATGTACATCGAAACGGAGGGACAGGAATTTTATTCCTGCCCCTTTAATTCAATTATGGAATTTTACAATTTTACATATACAGATAAAGGAGATACATTATGAAGCGAAACAAATCGTTTCTTGTGTCAGCACTTGCCGCACTTATGCTTTGCTCATGCGGTCAGAAAATGCTCACAACCCAGGAAGAAACTCCGAAAAATCCCGCTACCGGCGAGGACTGGACAGTTCTGGTATATATGTGCGGCGGCTCGGACGAGCATCTTTACGGCACAGCCTCCACTGTTCTTGAGGAAATGACCGAGGTTGAATACACCGAAAATCTCAACGTTGTAATTCAGACCGGCGGTACATATAGCTGGAAGCTGGGCGGAATTGATACAAACTATATCAACCGCTTCGAGGCTCAGAACGACAGCCTGCGTCTTGTTGAGCGTACAGACCTCGTAAGTATGGCGAAAACCACCACACTTACGGACTTCCTTAAATGGGGCAAGGACAATTTCGAGGCTGACCACTATGCACTTGTAATCTACGGAAGCGGTGCAAACAGTGCCTACGGTGTTGCACACGACGACCCCGCACAGAATGAAAGTCTTAATCTGCAGAGAATCTCAACTGCGATTGACAATGCCGATATGGATTTTGATATCATCGGCTTTGATGCGGATTTAATGGCATCAATAGAGAATGCTTCAATCCTTTCTAACCACACTGAGTATCTTGTGGCTTCACAGGAGATAATGGCACAGGACGGCTGGAATTACAAGGACTGGTTCAGGTATATCATCGATAATCCTACCGTAAAGGTAGAGGACGTTGCAAGGGCTGCATGTGATACCTATATGGAAAAGTGCAAGGAAAACGGCACAAACGATATGGCAACGATGTCAGTAACAAAGGTGTCTGAAATCACCTCGCTCACTCAGGCAGTGAACGGAATGGCAAGCGAAATGCGTGAGTCATTAAAGTCCCTTTCCGAATATTCAAAGCTTTCAATTGAGCTGTCAAATATGATGAGCTTTGGCTCAAAGTCAGCTGATGAGGGCTATTCGAATATGGTGGACTTAAACGATATGGCAGTATGTGCAGGAGTGACTGCGGACAAGACCTCAGGACTTGTTCAAGAGGAGCTTGAAAGTGCAGTTATCTATTACCGCAACGGTAAATACCGCAATGAAGCACGAGGTATCAGCATTTTCTATCCGTTCAACCAGTCACCGGACGAGCTGCCCAGATATATGGAAATCTCGCCGATGAATCACTATAACGAGTTCATTGCAGATTTCTGTTCTCACGCAACAACCGGATATGAATATCCCAACACGCACGAAAACACCACTGCATTTGCCGATTACGGCATCGAAAAGGACCGTATCCAGTATGTGACAGTTGCAGGAACTACGGGACTTGAGCTGAATATGATAGGTAATATGGATATTGTCAAATCCGTTAATCAAAGACTTTATAAGCAGCTTGATAATGAATACATATATCTTGGCAATGCTGCTTCGGTCGATGAAAACAAGGAGGCCGGAATTTATAAGACAAAAAATGAGTTCAAGGTTATAAATATCAACGGAAATGATGTTCAGACGTACAAGCTGTACGAAGGTAGCGGCTACACAATTTACACCTCACCCATAAATTTCGAGGGTAAGCAAAAGAATCTGCGAATTGTAGCCGAGCATAAAAATAACGGTACAAGCTCATATAAGGTGATTGGACTTTTTGACAGTCTCGGTGCAGGCAGTAAGTCAAGCAGATACAACACGCCGATATATATTTATCACCATTTGACACCGCTGTTCAGAGAATATTCAACTAACACACTCATCAGCGGGCCGGTGTTCAAGACGTGGCCGCTCGGTATAAGAGCTTCTGAAAGCGACTTGAAGCCGGGAAGATATAAAACTGATTTTTCAGTCAGCTATATCTACGGCGACAGCTTTTTAAGCGGCAGCTCGGAATTTGATTATGCAGACGGAAGTATTACTTATAAATAACGCAAAGGGACTGTTCGCAACAGTCCCTTTTGCGTTATTGTAGTTCAAATTTGGGTTTGTCGGGATAAATTTGTAAACAGGAATGTAGGGGACGATGCCCTCATCAGTCCCGCCATTGTTACGCCGTTGGCGTAACAATGGGCAAATTTGGTATAATTTTGCGGGCTGATGAGGGCATCAGCCCCTACAATCATAAATTTAACCATCCCGATAAATTCAAATTTATCACGAAAAAAGGCTGTAACAAAACGATTTAAAAATAGTTTTGTTACAGCCTTTACATTTTTAGCCTTCTACAATCTTCTTTGTATCAATTGCAATCATTAATTCCTCATTTGTCGGAATTACGAGTGTCTTAACCTTTGCACCGTCAGCTGAAATATCAACTGTTCCTCTTACTGCATTCTTAGCCTCGTCAATCTCGATACCCATAAATTCGAGATTCGAAATAATTGCCTTACGTGTAGCCGCATCATTCTCACCTACACCTGCTGTAAATACCACTGCATCAACGCCGCCCATTGCTGCTGCATATGAGCCTACGTATTTCTTAACCTGGTATGTAAACATATCCAAAGCGAGCTCTGCTCTCTTATTGCCACTCTCAGCTGCTGCACTTAAATCACGGAAGTCTGATGATACGCCTGAAACACCCGCTACACCTGACTTCTTGTTCATTAAAGCATCAACCTCTGCTGCAGTCATACCCTTGTTGATGAGGTATGTTACAACCGCCGGGTCCATTGAGCCTGTTCTTGTACCCATCGGTACACCGTCAAGCGGGGTGAAGCCCATTGATGTGTCTACACACTTACCGCAGTCAACTGCACTGATTGATGAGCCGTTGCCTAAGTGGCAGGTTACAATCTTTAACTCCTCCGGAGCCTTTCCTAAGAACTTAGCTGCCTCCTGTGCCACATACTTGTGTGATGTGCCGTGGAAGCCATACTTTCTGATTCTGTCCTCTTCATAGCACTCGTACGGAAGAGCATACATAAATGCCTTTGCCGGCATTGTCTGGTGGAATGCTGTATCGAACACTGCAACCTGCGGAACGTCCGGCATTATCTTTGTACAAGCATTGATACCGATAATGTTCGGCGGGTTATGAAGCGGAGCAAGCGGTGTACACTTCTCAAGTGCCTTCATAACAGCCTCTGTGATAAGGCATGAATCAGCGAACTCCTCTGCACCGTGTACCACTCTGTGACCAACTGCACCGATTTCGTCCATTGATGAAATCACACCAATCTTTTCGTCTACAAGTGCGTCAATTACCATCTGGATTGCATCGCCGTGATCCTTCATCGGCTTCTCAATCTTTGTCTTTTCATCAGCACCAACGTTTGTATGCTGGAGGTTTGAACCCTCAATACCAATTCTTTCGCAAAGTCCCTTTGCTAAAACTGACTGATTATCCATGTCGATAAGCTGATACTTTAATGATGAGCTTCCGGCATTAATTACTAAAACCTTCATTTTGTTTTCTCCTTATAATATTTACCAATGTGGAACGGGCGATTCGTGGATCGCCCCTACATATTTTCATATCACGTTGTAATACGGGAAAGAAGCAAGCTTATTTTTTGTATTACGTGTAATACAGGAAAGAAGCAAGCAGATTACTGCTTTGAAGACCGAAGGTGTACACGCACCGCCAAGAAGGGCGGACAGCCGTCAGGCTGGCTCTTGACGAAGTCAAGATGTGCTGAATGTGTACGTCGAGGTCTGAAAAGTAGTGAGATGCGAAGCTTATTTTTCGTATTACTGTGCCTGGATTGATGTGATTGCTACTACTCCTGCAATATCCTCTGCTGTACAGCCTCTTGAAAGGTCGTTTACCGGTGCAGCGATACCCTGTAAGATCGGGCCGTATGCTTCACCCTTTGCAAGTCTCTGTGTGAGCTTGTAGCCGATGTTACCTGCATCAAGGTTCGGGAATACGAGTACGTTTGCACTTCCTGCCACCTTTGAATCCGGAGCCTTCTGCTTTGCAACTGACTCTACGATTGCTGCGTCTAACTGTAATTCGCCGTCTAATGCTAATTCCGGAGCCTTCTCCTTTGCAAGTCTTGTAGCTTCCTGCATCTTGTCAACGAGCTCACTCTTAGCTGAGCCATATGTAGAATATGAAAGCATTGCAACCTTCGGCTCGTCACCGATTAACTGCTTGTATGATGCAGCTGATGAAATTGCAATCTCACTTACCTCGTCAGCGTTCGGGTTCTGGTTCAAGCCGCAGTCTGCGAAGATGAATGTACCGTTGTGACCGTATTCACAGTTCGGAACTACCATAATGAAGAAAGCTGAAACGAGCTTTGTTCCCGGAGCTGTCTTTAAAATCTGGAGTGCCGGGCGGATTACGTTAGCTGATGAATTAACTGCACCTGCTACCATACCGTCAGCCTCACCCATCTTTACC
>JAZQHZ010000303.1:0-6096 GCA_045540855.1 Clostridia bacterium | reverse complement strand
TGTACGGTACCCTTTGTACCGATGGGCGGTGCTTGGACATCGTCCATTTGTATCAGCTCAACTCTTGTACCAACCGGGAACTGCTCACGCAATTGTTCAAGAATGTGTTTTTCTATAAACATATCACTTACCTCCGTTTGGCATACTCTTCATGCCCTCAGCCTTACATTCATCAAATGCTCTTTCAAGGTACTCCATTGGCAGGGCATTATCTTCGTAGCCGCCTTTCACAGTCTGGTAGTAATACGTACTCGGCATTTCATATCCGCCTCGCTCGGCATCGCTCATGATGTAGAACATTACATCCTCTTCGCCGTCTTCGGTTGCAACCGCTATGTTTTCCTTTACATAAAAGATAGGATAGCCTTCGTAGCGGTCAAGTGCTCTTTCGCAAAGCTCTGTAATTTCCCAAAGCAGAACAGGTACTTTTTCGCCTTTCGCTTTTTCGATGTTACAATAACCGCCTCTTCTGAATGTCAGCTTATACCCTTCAACAAAGCCTGTCTTGTAAATTTGTGCGAACGGGCATCTTCGTGCCATCTGGTAAAGATTGAGGTTTGAGCCGTAAGCTCCGTAAATTCGTTTTTTCATTTTAGTTTTTCCTTTCCGAGCGGATTGGATTTAATTTTAATACCGCTTCTACCACCATAAGGGCGGTTAACCCGCCCGTCAGTGTGTATTTTATGCACCATGCGACCATGCGCTGTTGCCTGTAAGCTTTGCGGTAAGGTGTTCTCTACAGTTTGCGAACTCATCTCCGCTAAGTCCCATTCTGCAAAGCCAAGTTCTCATTACGAACTTCTTGTTTGTGTTCGCGCTTTTTCTTGAGCTTGCCGATGTTTGATTCAAGGCTTGGTTGCTCATTGCAAGGCACATTACAATCCATGCTCGTAATTTTCCTGCGTGGAGATTTCCGTCAAAGTTGAAAAGTCTAAATTCAACTGTGTGCTTGGTGAAGGCTGCATGAAGGTTTAGGCAATGATATCTGCTTTCGTTGTAATGTCCGTTTCGGTTGTAGTTTGTACCATGTGCTGTGTACCAAACGTCTGCAAGCTTTGAGAAGGTGTTCGGCCTTTGTCTTTTGATTTCGCTTATCAAGGTTTCGTTCATCTTCTTGCAATATTGCATTCTTCGGCTGTCAACCTCAAGGGCCTCGTAGATAAGGTCTTCCTTGCTTGCCATAAGGTTTATGAGGTTACATAGGCTTTTCGGTGTGTGCTTGCCCAAGCCGATGTGAATGTGTACCCCTGTGCAGTATTTCGGACCGCTTACCATTCCGCTTTTTCTAAGCTTTCTTACAAGCTCCTGCAAGGTTGGTATGTCATCGTATGTAAGGATTGGGCTGACCGCCTCAACGCTGTACTCACTGCCTGCCGCTGTAAATGTTCCGTTTACCTTCTTGTAGCAGCGGATGCTTGCATCCCTTTGAAATTTCCAAGCTCTGCCCTGTGTGTCTCTCACTTCGTAGGTGTCGTAGCCTCCGCCGACATAGTGAACTTCTGTTCCGAAGAACTTGGCTGCGGTTTCGGCTGCCTTTCTCCTTGTAAGTCCTGTGCCTTCTATCTCAACTCCGATTGTCTGGTTTCTTAAGTTCTGTGTGTTCATTGTGTAGTCTCCCTTTAAAGTTAATTTTTGGTTTGTTTTCCTTTTGTTGTACACATATTACCTCTAAAAGGAGACTATATCAATACGATTAGTACACAATATATTGTGGTTTATGTTGCGATATATACACAATTTATGTACATATTGTGGTTAGGTGTTTTCGGGTTTTCCATGGCGAAATGCACTGTTTCCTGTAAGATTTTTCATAAGCTCTTTTCGGAGCGGTTTATATTCTGCTCCTGATAAGCCTAATCTATTAAGAAATGTTCGCATTGCAAATTTCTCATTGTCGATAGGCTTTTCCTTTGCTGTTACTCGCTTAGCTGTAGTGGCCATTTGTACAAGCGCTTTCATAAAGGGCTCATATAGATCTGCCTCTTGTTGCGTAAGCTCGCGGTCAAACCAATCAAACCACAGCTTACCATCCTCTAATTCTATATTTAAATCGCAGGCTGTGCCTATAGCCTTTTTAAAAAGCGTGTGCTTGCTTTGAATTATTGCTGTTAATCTTTTTATCACCTCATCATTGATAGTTTCACCGGGAAACTCTTCAATCGGAAAGCCTATACTTTGGCCTTCGTATTCAAGCTCTAAATCACATTCTGAATCGGATTCAAATTCAGGTTGAAAGCCATTATTGCGCAGTATAAAAATTATATCCTGTTCAACAGCATCATTAATATTTTCATCTGATGATATAACGCCGTTTCTATCAATGTGATATTCTCCGACCTTGTATGCAAATGTCGGTGCTCCAAGATATTTTGCCTCACAGCCTGTAAAGCTTGAAAGCAGCTGTACAAGCTCTTTTCGTTTTGCACCTGTTACATTATAGTTTAATCTCATTGAGAAATCCTCCTTAGGTTTATTGTATGCACATATTACCGTTATAAAGGGGATATATCAAGATGTAAACTACACAAGAATGTAGCTATTATTTTGGTTGATTTTTGACATGAAAAAACCGCCATTGATATTTCAATGACGGATTTGATATTTAATTGTTAGAATACATTTCACTCACCATCTCATCGGTGATTTCACCATGTACCTTTTCAAATTCAGCAACTAAACGTTTTACAAGCTGTTCAAGCTGCTTGTTTGCTGTTCTTCCTTCATATTTTGCAATATACTGCAGGCGGTCAAGCAATGAACGTTCAATTCTCATTGTGTATCTGGGTAAATTATCTTTCGCCATGTTGGACTCCTTTGTGTGACGCAATTTTGAATAACTATTGACTTAATTATACTGCTATGATATAATGTTTGTATTATTTGACGCATTATTGACGCATAATACAGAGAGGTAAATATGAAATTATTAGTTGCCGGATCACGAAATATTGACAATATTAATTTAGAATTATATATACCCAAAGAAACCACACTTATAATTTCAGGCGGTGCTGCGGGAGTGGATACTATTGCGGAGGAATACGCAGACAAGCACCGCATCTCAAAGCTAATTTTGCGTCCGCGTTATGATCTTTATCGTCGCAATGCACCTCTTAAGCGTAATAATGAAATGGTTGATATTTGTGATCAGGTACTCATCTTTTGGGATGGTGTATCAAAGGGCACAAAGCATACTATTGATTACGCAAAGAAAACCGGAAAACCAATCGAAGTTATTATTCCGTAGATTATACAATTCCATTGGGTAATATACCATCATTTATAAGTTAAAATTTTATTCATTAAGTTCTGTGATCTCCTTATATGAAAATGTCACACCGTCCCTTTGCACTGTTACAGCTTCCGATGTACCCAACAGCTCAATATATCTGTTCACAATTACATCGCAGAATTTCTCGTCAAGCTCGACCATATAACAAATACGGTCTGTTTGCTCACACGCAATAAGTGTACTTCCACTACCGCCGAATGGGTCAAGCACTACCGAATTTGTCATGCTCGAATTCATAATAGGGTAGGCAAGGAGCGGTATTGGTTTCATAGTAGGGTGTTCGCCGTTTTTCTTTGGCTTGTCAAACTCCCATATAGTTGATTCTTTTCTGCCTGTGTACCATAAATGCTTACCTTTCTTTTTCCAACCGAACAACACAGGCTCGTGCTGCCACTGATAAGGACTGCGACCGAGAACAAGTGATTGCTTTTTCCATATACACGTTCCAGATAAGTAAAAACCTCCGTCAGCAAATGCTCTGCGGAAATTCAGACCTTCTGTATCTGCATGGAAAACGTAAATGGACGCATCGTCCGCCATTGCATTTTCTGTATTTGTAAATGCAGCAAGCAAGAACTGATAGAACTTTTCATTCTCCATATTATCATTTTTGATTTTACCTGCACTGCCCTCATAGTTGACGTTATACGGCGGATCTGTTATTACGAGATTTGCTTTTACATTTCCCATAAGTGTAGCAAAGGTTTCAGCTTTTGTGCTGTCACCGCAGACAAGTCTGTGCTTGCCAAGCGTCCATATATCACCAGCTTTTGTTATAACAGGCTTTTTAAGTTCTGCCTCAACATCAAAATCATCGTCCTTGACACCATCCTTTAATGTATCTTTGAACAGGTCGTCAATTTCAGCAGGGTCAAATCCGGTGAGGGATACATCAAAATCCGCACCTTGTAAATCAGATATGAGCAGTGCTAACTTATCATTATCCCAATCACCGCTTATTTTATTTAAAGCGATATTAAGTGCTTTTTCCTTTTCCTCGGACAGCTCGACAATAACACAATCAACCTCTGTGTGACCCATATCAATAAGCACCTTAAGTCTTTGATGCCCACCAACTACTCTGCCGGTTAGCTTGTTCCATATAACAGGCTCAACGTATCCGAACTGCTCTAAAGAACGCTTTAATTTTTCATATTCTGCATCACCCGGCTTTAAATCCTTTCTTGGATTGTAATCGGCAGGGAGCAATTCTGTTGTTTTTTTCTTTTCTATCAGCATAAAATTTAACCTTGTCCTTTCCGAGCAGATAATAACCGCTCCATTAAATCGTCCTGCGGACTGCTGCCGCCGAATTCTACGGAGCAATTTTCCTTTACGATTTGGTATATCTGATACCATACCTGATTGACCTGTTTCATGTATGTCTGACTCATTGCTACATACGGTGATGCGATTGCATTTCCGGTTGTGGGATGCTTTGCAAGGAACCCGAACTCTGATATACATTCCTCACACTGAATCCATCGTGAAACGCTCATAGCATACTGCTCGATAAGCTGGTTGTTTACTAAACCTTCACAGCCACGAGCCTTGAGCCAAGCGTATGTGCTTTTGTACACATCTTCGGCACACAGGTCTATGCCGTTTTTCTGTTTTGATTTCAGGTAATCCTTTATAGGCGGCACATCGACACCCTCTATGTCAGTAGGGGTAGGCAGTACCATCGCACCGCTTGTTCTGCCGTCTGTAATTTTGTCAGCCAGTGCCTTTGATTTTCGTCCGGCACCTATTCTTGAACCACCTCTTGCAGTTCCGTCTTTTGCCATGCTTTCACCTCCGAGGGGTTAATACCCTGTTTGATTTCCGATTTTTACACACGAATGGGGGCGGCGTTGTCCGCTAAAGAAGGCACAGAGATATGATACGCCCTACCGGTCACCAATTTCGTGGTGGATTTTGGTATGACACGATTTACACAAGGATTTCAGATTTTCTCGTGCGTGTGTACCACCTTGTGAGACGGGTATAATATGATGTACCTCTTCAGCCTCTACGAACACACCCTTCTTTTCACACAGCACACACAAAGGATGCTCCTTCACATAGCTGTCACGAATACGTTTCCAAGCTCTGCCGTAGGTCTTGTTGATGTTGGGGGAGCGGTGGTACTTATCGTACTGCTTGCGAGCGTTTGCTGCGTGCTTGTCACAGTACTGCTTGTCGGTTAGATTAGGACAGCCTGCCTGTGAACAAGGACGTAGTGGTTTTCTTGGCATTTATTTCACCTCTTTTCGTGCATATAAAAAGCCTCGCAGGATTTCTCCCACAAGGCTTAGTACAATTATGCTTTTTTGCTAATTATATAATAACATAAACACCATACTGTAAAACACTGTATTTCACTGTAAAGCTGATGGAATAGCTACGAAATTTAATGCCTTAGTATGCAGCTTGTATATGTTGTCAATACCGTAGTTCATTTCAACAGCAATTTGCTCCCACGTTTTAAAGCATAAATATCTAAGCTCTAAAAGCATCTGATATTCGTAATTATTCACTGCTTTTATAACTGCTACAATTTCTTGTTTCAAATCGACAAGCCTGTCAATATCAGCATTTATTTCTGCCTCCAAATCAATAATCTTTGTTATCACCTCTGACATAGTAGAGGTGGTACTGCTCTGATTTTTTGGCATACCTGTTATTACAGAGGTTCATTTTGTAGCAAGCTGATTTAAAGAGCTTACCTGTTCAAGCTTGGCATTTATGCGTTGGTCGAGCCTATATGCTTGATTCAAATATTCTTTAGCAGTCATATTACAATTCCTCCTGTAGCTTTTTCA
>JAZQHZ010000302.1:0-6935 GCA_045540855.1 Clostridia bacterium | reverse complement strand
TTTTCATAAAAATATAAAATCTTGGCTATTGAACATTCCTGCTCTTCGTATGTGTCTCCGAGTCCTGCTCGACTTATGTGCACGTGAAGCCCGCAGGTATAGGCCTGATGACTTAGGTATCCGCCTCGGATTGCTCTTTGCATCACTTCTTTCCACGGCATTTCGTTGATATGGTGCTCCAACGACATTGGATGAGATACCACCTCGTAGCCCGCATCAATGGAGCTATCATGTTTACAGTATATCTTCTCGCAATCAGAATTTGCAATATCCAGTAAACCCTGTGCTGAGCTTTCAAGCTCTCCGCCTTCATCAATCTCAAGCTCAATTCCATAAAAACGTTTCCCGTCCCCATAAAATATCGGTTCCGGCTTGTAATAATAATCGTGAATTGCCACATCTTTATCGTGCGACGGACAACAGCATGAACAGTAAGGATATTCACGACTGTGCTCATCTTCATGCGTATAAAATGCATCCTCATATAAAATAACCTCGCCGCAGTCACAGCATCTTACATATGCTTCGTTATAACAGCTTTCGCACAAATCCTCGTCTATTGCATCATTACGCCATATCCGCTTTCCGCAACGTCTGCAAACAACTGTATGTATGACACCGCAGTTATAGCACAGGTGCTTGTCGTCCATACTGACATCTTCAAACTCAGGATATGTCTCGCCGCATATACTACATTTTATTTTTCTCTCTTCCATTTCGTGTCCCTCCTTTAATACTCTTCTGCAAATAACATTGTAGTGTGTTCTGAATCGTCAATCACATAAACCTTCGCGTCAATTCCGGGGACACGAAACATGTATTCTTTTCTGTACTCTGGCTCTTCCTGCTCATGAATTATTTTCTGATTGCCGTTTTCACGAATGAGTGTGAAAAACTGAAATGGATCCTGTGTATCCATTCCGTCAATCAGGCTCCACAGTATCACCTGTAATTCAAGCGGTAATTCCTTCGCAATCCTGGCTGTGGTGTATCGTTTGTTTTTGAACATTTTTTAATCCTCCTTCCAATTATGTTCAAAGATATAATATATAACCATAGCCAGTCAGTTCCCGATTATGTCAGCCCGTACCTGCACTGCAACTATATATGTATATATAAAATAAATAATAAAATATAAAATTTTATTTCCTGATAACAATTAAATAATAAATACGCAAAAAAATAAAAAAACACTTTTACGTAAGATTGAGAAGGGAGATAAAACAATGACTTATCATACATTTGAATTATCATGTAAGCTTACTTCACATGAGTATGAGTCAATAACAAAATATTTAAAAAATGCAGGAGGAAAATTTTATATTGACGAAGATGAATTTGTACCTACAAAAGTAAGCACTGCTCTTAGAGAGTATGGAATTATAATAAGGATCAGACGCTTTTATAAAAATGATTATCATCATTACGTTTTGTATTATCAAATCAATCCGAGACGAGTAATGGAGAAGAATAATTATATTGGTTTATTTAAAGCTGAGGATACAGAAAAGATGTTGAAAAAGGTTAATAAGCATCTGCATAGTATAAATAAAGCTATGCCTGATACGGATATGTGCAAGCTAAGCAGAATTGATTTCTGTACAAATATTGAAATGTCCGGGCAAAAGGAGATATTTGAATATATTGGACTGCTGCAAAGAGGATTTTATCCTATGGGATATGTCCCGGAGTTATTTTATGATTTGATAGGCAAAAGAGATAAGTTTCCTAAAAACAGCTTTAATGTGTGTCGTAAGAAGCTTGTTAAGATTACATATTACAATAAATTTGAACAGCTAAAGGAGAACAAGCATTGTCGGAATATACAGGATGCAGAAAATATTTTAAGGGCTGAAATTCAGTGCGACAAGCGAAAGGTACGGCATCTGTCAAAGAAATTCGATTGTGAAAATGTGAGGGATTTCTTAGAGCATTCCGAGGAGATTGGTACATATGTATTTACGAAGTATGCCAACAAATGTTGCGGTGTGGGAGATTTTTATAAAATTGATGAGATTTACAGAAAAATAGATGATTCACGATACAAAGAAAAGTCAAAGGTACTGATGCGTGAGTTCATAAGGTTATCTGCAACGCACAAGAGTGTCCAGACAGCGATACGTGAGCTGCATTTACGTGGAGATAAAATCAAGGCAATTGTGAAAAAGTTTGATGAATTAGGCGTAAGCCCGATTGTTATTCCGATGCGAAGAAAATATGATACACTTAAAAATCCGTTGACGCTTGCATTGGAATCGTGCAAATATTGTAAATGATATTGGTAACATATAAATAATAAAGATGAAAGGAGCTGTTACTTAATGTCAGACAATTACGAAATATGGACCACTGATGAAGTGATGGATTATCTCTTGATTGGCAGGAATACTTTATATGAGCTGCTGAGATGCGGGAAAATTAAGGGTTTTAAAATAGGCTCGTGCTGGAAAATTCCTAAAAAGGCAGTGGACGAGTATATACGTCAGGAGAGTAAATTGTAGAGTGAAGACCGTGTTGGTCTTCACTCTTTGTCATAGGTGTACCAAATAACGGACACTACTCACGAAATTGACACCTCAGTGGTTGAAATCTGCTCAAATGATATTGACGGTGAAATGGTGGAGTGATACAATACAAGTAAGTCAGGTAAAAGAATTTAAGGAGGCGGAGGAAATGAAGAAATATCAGATTGGCTTTAACGTGAATCAGTTCAATAATATTGCAGAAAAAAGTGAATACGTGCCGCAAAGGACGGATATTCCCAAGAAATCGGTAGTGCAGATTTATTTTCCGCAGCGTAAGATGACGCTGGCATACTACAACGATTTATTCGACCTGCAGGTGGGCGATATGGTCTACGTTGACGGCAAGCTCGAGGGTATGCCGGGACGTGTGGTTGAGGTGAATTACTCGTTTAAAATCAAGCTGTCGGACTACAAGCGTGTGATTGCGGTTATTGACAAGAAGGTAAGCGGAAGATTCCATTTCGCCGGCTCGCACGTATTTACTTTGGATGTGGCGGCTCTGCCGTATGAAAAGGTTATAACGTGGTTCAAGGCACCTGAGACGGATGCGGAGTTTGCAAGCGGAACGGACAGCTTCAGCTTTCCTTTGTCGGACTTGAGTCAGATGAAAATAAGTAGCGAAACCGCAAAGCGAGGCGAGGAGTATTTCTTAGATAACAAAGTCTGCTACATAAGCGTTGACGGCTATCACGGACGTGCGATTGTTGAGGGGCGTGAATATTATGAAATCGAGTTTGATTATTACGACGGCGAAATCAGTAACCTCACCTGCTCGTGCTTCTGTGGCGGTACGTGCAAGCACGAATTTGCAGCGATGCTCCAGCTCAGGGAAACGCTTAAATATATTACGGAGAAATATGGATTTGAAAATGTCACTTCCTTTGCGGCAGTGAGCAAGTCGGTTTTTGTCAACGACATTATCGCTCAGCTCGATACCGGACGGATATGTATCGGAGCAGATGAGCTTTGAATATGAATACCACCCGAAAGCATATGCTTTCGGGTGGTGCTGTATGGAATATCATGCATGAGCTGCTGCGGAGAGTTCTGTACTTAGTCAAGTACAATTTAGTAAATCGTACTTGACTAAATTTAAAATGTATGTTATACTATAATTAACTAAAATGGAGGTAGTGGCTATGTTTATAGGCAGAGAACGTGAGCTTGATGCTCTTAATAAGCTGTATTTGTCGGATAAATTTGAGTTTGCGGTCATTTACGGTAGACGACGCGTCGGAAAAACTGCACTCATAAATAAGTTTATTGACGATAAAAAAGCAATTTATTTTATGGGCGTTGAGAGCAATGCAAAGCAGAATCTCGAAAACTTTTCAAAGAGTATTATGGAATGTACAAGCGGAATTGAAACGGAAAGTTCATTCCTTTCTTTTCAGGCTGCATTGGAATATGTATTTAAACTCGCAGAAAATGAACGGATAATTTTAGCGATTGATGAATATCCGTATGTAGCACGTTCATCAAAGAGCCTTGCCTCTACCCTGCAATTATTGATTGACAAATACAAGGATAATTCAAAGCTGATGCTTATTCTTTGCGGTTCGTCGATGTCGTATATGGAAGACCATGTGCTTGCATATAAAGCACCGCTTTACGGCAGAAGAACTGCTCAGATGAAGATATTACCGTTCGACTTTGAAGAAACCTGTCGGTATTTTAACAACTTATCTGACGAGGATAAAGCGCTTATTTACGGTGTTGCAGGCGGTACTCCGCAGTATTTGTTGCAGATGAGTGATAAATTGAGTGTTGAGGAAAACATCAAGAACACATACCTCAATCCGATTTCGTTCCTGTATGAGGAGCCGATAAACCTGTTAAAGCAAGAGGTACGTGAACCGGCAATTTATACTGCGATTATCACAGCAATTGCAACCGGAGCATCGAGAATGTCGGAGATTTCAAGCAAGGTCGGCGAGGACACTAATGTGTGTGCAACCTATATAAAGAATCTGATAAGATTGGGAATTGTGCAAAAGGAAACTCCTTACGGTGAAAAGGCTTCCCGTAAGTCGATATATTCCATAGAGGATAATATGTTCCGCTTCTGGTATCGGTTCGTGCTTGATAATAATTCAATTATTGCACGAGGTGCCGCTGATTTGGTGTATAAACGAATTGAACCGCACCTTTCGGACTATATGGGTAAGGTTTTTGAAGAAATCTGTAAGCAGTACCTTTGGAAACAGCTTCTTTCAGGCAAATGCCAGGTAGAGTTCACTTCACTTGGACGTTGGTGGGGAAATGACCCGGTTGAACGATGTCAGACTGAAATTGATATTATGGGCGAGCAGGATAAAAATACAGCCCTGTTTGCAGAATGTAAATGGACAAATGAAAAGGTTGACCTTGGTGTTTTGGAAACGCTTGTAAAACGTGGGAATCTGTTTACGTATAAGAATAAACACTATTACCTGTTCTCGAAGTCAGGCTTTACAAAGGGATGTATTGATAAAGCTGATGAGATGGGTAATGTGTCGTTGGTGAAATATGGGGATATGGTGAAAGCATAAGTGTATATGAATATATAGGTGAGGACTACTTATGAATAATAATGATTCAGAAATTTTGGATGGTTTAGAAAATAATATAGATATTAAAAATTTAAGACATATACCTGCCTTTTATGGAAGTACTGTATATCATTATACTTCTCCGGGCGGATTATTAGGTATTATTAAGCCACAAGGGTGTGCAAAGTTGTGGTTCACTCAATATGACAGCTTAAATGATAGAACTGAAAGATTAGATATAATTGAATCTTTAGGAGAATACTGTGAAAACAAGGTTAAAGAGAAAATATTTTCGCTGGAATTTGCAGAAAGGATAAAATCTTTAAGACCTGATGATAGCGGTGTGTGGATTTCAAAGAATGAAAGAGGTGAAAATGAAGGTCATACAGAGGAATATGATATTTATTTATGCTGTTTTTCGCGGGAGAATGATTTATTGCCGATGTGGAATTATTATAGTAAGTCAAAAAATCATGAAGGATATAGTATTGGATTCAAAAGAGATGATTTTAAGAACGGAAAAGTATTTGAGCGAAAATATGAACTGGAATTAAAAAGCGTGATTTATTCTTGCGAACAGAAAAATGAAATATTTGATAAACTGTTTTTGCCGCTGAATAGCGCATATGAGTTAATCAGTGATGCTTCAAGATGGGAGATTATATATGTAGCACAGAGATTTATCAATGAATATCAACTTGTTTTTAAGAACAGTTGTTTTGAACATGAAAAAGAGGTTAGAGCTATTCTGAAGATTCCTAAAAGTTTTGTGAAAAATGAGCAAGTGTCCGAAAGACGATATCGTGATAGTAATGGATATATAGTTCCGTATGTGGAATATACTTGTCCTAAAAACAGTATAGTATCTGTGACGACAGCACCATTATTAGAAAAAGAACTTGCTCAAAAAAATTTAAAAAAATTATTAGAGGACGGAGGGTATAATAAAATTAAAATTAATTCTTCCAATATACCAATACGGTTCTAATATTACAATAGCTGTTTTTATATATTTCTTACTCAAAAAATGTTATTGTAAACTAAATGAAGTGAGGGTATAACCCACATATAAAATCAAACTATCGGAGGCTAACATGGACAACAAACAAAAAATGCACAGCGGTGATTTGTATTACCCGAATGACGAGGCGATAATGAAGGAGCAGCTTGCCTGCCTTGACAGGCTTTATGACTTCAACGCAACACGTCCGTCAGAAATGGAAAAGCGTACCCGGATGCTTAAGGAAATGTTTGCACAAATCGGCGAGGACTGCTATATCGAGCCGCCGTTTCACGCAAACTGGGGCGGACGCCACGTTTATTTCGGCAAGGGCGTATATGCAAATTTCAATCTCACGCTCGTTGACGATACCTATATTTACGTCGGCGACTACACTATGTTCGGACCGAATGTTGTGGTTGCAACCGCAGGGCATCCGATTTTGCCGGAGCTTCGTGAGAAGGCATATCAGTACAACGCATCGGTGCGTATCGGCAGAAACTGCTGGATTGGTGCAGGAGCAGTGATTGTGCCGGGTGTTACGATAGGCGACAACGTGGTTGTAGGTGCCGGAAGTGTTGTGACGAAGGATTTACCCGATAACGTGGTAGCAGTGGGAAATCCGTGCAGAGTACTGCGTGAGATAAACGAGCACGACAGAGAGTTCTATTTTAAGGACAGAAAAATTGATTATAGTAAGCTATAAAACAACAACCGGAAGCGATTGCTTCCGGTTGCTTTTTGTATAACGAAAACCACGCGATAGTCGCGTGGTTCAAAAGAGGTTAACCGATGAATAAAGTTATATAGCTTAGAAGTAATTGTTAAATGGAATATTTGTCGAATAATAAAATAATCATAATAATATTGTTGGAAGCC
>JAZQHZ010000301.1:0-5060 GCA_045540855.1 Clostridia bacterium | reverse complement strand
ATTATCACTTTTACGCTTGGTATGATGGCAGGCGGCTCGTTGGGGGTAGTTATGATGTGTATATTCATAACCTCAGGGAAAGAAGAAAGAGCTTTGGAAAAGAGAATGGAGAGTGATAAGAATGCTTGAGTTCTATATACCGGCAAACTTTGAGGACAGCGGTAAGGTGATGGGAATATTCGGAATACGAAACGTAGTCGAGGCAGGGATTTTTTCTCTGCCTTTTGTGTTTTTAGTATTCAAGCTTGTTCCCGTATCTCTTACCATGAAGATTATATTATCGGCAATCTTTGCAATTCCGGCAGGCGGCTTTTCATTGATGGGAATTAACGACGATCCGTTATCGGTATTTGCTAAGAACTGCTTTCATTGGCTAAAAAACAGACGGGTTATAGAATACAGAGGTGATGCAAATGTTCGATAAGAAGAAGGTATCGGAAAATACCTATGAAAACAGTACCCAACGCTGGCTTCCCATTGATAATATCCGAAACGGGATTATCTTAATGAAGGATAAACGCTGTATAAAGATTGTAGAGGTAATGCCGGTTAACTTTTACCTAAAAAGCGAAGTGGAACAGGAGAATATCATATACTTCTTCTCGGCATACTTAAAAATCGCACCTGATAATCTGCAGATACGGGTACTTACTCAGCGGGCAGATATTGAGGACTACCTGGAAAAATTAGGTGAGCGTATGGATAAGGAGGAGAACGCAAACTGCAGACGGATGATAGACTGTGAGCTTTCGTATGTAAAGGGCTTATCTGATAATGTAGCGGTCAAAAAACGGTTCTTTATCGTATTTGAATATATCCCGAGAGCCTTTTCAAACGACGATTTTACCGACGCTGTACGAAAGCTTGCTGATGAAGCATATAAGGCACAAAGATACCTTGCACAATGCGGTCTGGATGTGGTGGATATTCAGGACGACGGACAGCTTATTGACCTTTTCTATGGTGTTATCAATAAGCACACATCAAAGTATGTAAAGCCCGGCAGCTTTGCAGGAAGTATGTTTGATGAAGTACATGTATACGAGGGAGGAAACAGTAATGATTAAGGAGGATTTTAATGAAAAGAAAGAATTTGAAACCAAAGGACAAAGCATCGGAGAGGGCGGCATTTCTGAAACGTCAGGTGCCGAGAATCAGACAGAAAATGAAGAAGGCAAGAAGCAATCCAAAATCGAAAGAATAAAGGACTTTCTCTTCGGAAAGAAACCGGAAGAGCTGCCGGAGATATGGACGGGAAGTACAAGTCTTTTGGATGTTTTAGCACCGTCATCTGTTGATAACGGCAGCAGGGACTATATCGTGGTAGACGGAATCTATCATACATACCTCTATGTTGCAGGCTATGGCTACCGTACCAAGAACGAGGCGGCATGGCTTTCGCCTTTGGTAGAGGCGGGAGAGGATATCGGTATCAGCTTTACCTTTAAGCGAATGCCGAGGGAAAAGATACTGTCCCGTATATCACAAAAGACAATGTTAAACAGAAGCCGTATGCGTGATGTGGGTGATACCAGACAGGACTATGAAGAGCTTGACAGTGCAATTGCAAGCGGATTCTACTTAAAAGACGGTATGAACCGCACCGGTCAGGACTTCTACTATATGTCAACCGTAATCGAAGTAACCGCGGATAATACCGACGATTTAGAGGAACGTGTAGCAGATGTAATTACCCTTTGTGCATCAATGAATATGGTGGTAAAGCGTGCCGACTATAAGCATGAACAATGCTTTTTATCAGCACTTCCGACGCTGACGCTCGACAGCGATATTGAAAGAAAGTCAAGACGGAATGTTCTGACCGACTCACTTGCAGCAGCCTTCCCATTTTCGTCCTTTGAGATTTATGATGAGGGCGGAATATTCTTAGGGCTTAATAAATACAACAGAAGCGTTGCTATCCTTGACATCTTCGATAGTGATAAGTACGCAAATGCAAATGGCTGTATCTATGGTACAACAGGAGCAGGCAAGACATTTCTTCTTCAGAGTATGGCTCTTCGGTACCGTATGCAGGGTACACAGGTGTTTATCATAGCTCCCGTAAAAGGACACGAGTACATAGACGCATGTGAGGCAATCGGCGGTAAGTATATCAAAATCGCACCGTCGTCAAAGGACTGTATCAATATTATGGAGATACGAAAAACAAGCCTTTCAACCGACTATGAGATTAAAAAAGATACCAGAGACGATTCCATCCTTGCAGAAAAGATGCAGAGCCTTATGATTTTCTTCACACTGATTAAGGAGGATATAAAGCAGGACGAATTAAATCTTTTGGATAGTAGCGTAATCCGCACCTATGCAAAGTTCGGGATAGGCTTTGAGAACAAATCTCTGTTTGACGAAAAGGGTAACTTCAAGAAAATGCCGACCTTAAAGGATTTATATAACGAGCTTTTAACAAGACCGGAAACAAAGTCCCTTGCACTTATGATTGAGAAGTTTGCAATTGGTTCTCTGTCCTCCTTCGGAAGAGAAACCAATGTAGACCTTAATAACAAGTACATCGTACTTGATATGACCGAAATGACCGAGAGCTTAAAACCGATAGGAATGTTTATGGCACTCGACCTTGTATGGGATAAGGCGAAGGAGAGCCGTATCCAGAAAAAGGTTATCTTCTTAGACGAGCTGTGGACGCTGATAGGCTCCGGTTCAAACCGGCTCGCAAGCGGGTATGTTCAGGAGATTTTCAGACTCATCCGAGGCTTCGGCGGTAGTGCAATTCAGGCAACGCAGGACCTGTCCGGCTGCTTTTCATCAGACGGCGGCAGGTTCGGAAAAGAGATATTAAACCTTTCAAGCTTCAAAATAGTATTGCATTTGGAAGAGGATGAAGCCTTTACGGTACAAAAGCATCTGTCCTTATCAGATGAGGAAACAATGCAGATTATAAGAAGTGGCAGAGGTGAAGCACTTCTTTGTGCAAACAAGAACAAGGTATGTGTCGAGATACAGGCATCGCCGGTAATTTATGATTTGATTACTACAAAGAGAACCGATTTAGAGAAAAGGAGACGGACAAATGGAACAATATAAAAGAACACTGTCGGAACTGCAAAACGACACCATAAAGGTAATGCAATGCCTGTCAAGACTTTTAATGTCAAACAGCGAATCGAAGAGCGTTATCGAAAAGGGTATTGACGATTACTTCTACGAGCTTGAAAGCTTGTGTGTGAAATCAAGAACGGTTTTAGAGGGCTATCGTGAAAAGCCTGAGAGAATAGAAGAAGCACCTGTTGATTCAAGACTTAATAATGTGTACGGGTATATTGATGTAACCTTCGAGGGCTGGCTGCATATTTCGTTAAATACTCTTCTGCCGTCCTCAAAACACAGAACGGCAAACTACATAGGCGATACAATCAGCCGTTTGGTAAAAAACTACGGCGGCGGACTTCCGTATTTTGAGAATGCGTTTTTAGCCATTGTGGAGTATTGCAATATTGAAAATCACAACTCACTTGACAATGACAATAAGGGCTGGAAAATGATACCAAACGCATTAAAGGGCAGGGTGATTGAGGACGATAATCAGTTCATTTTGAGTGTCGGACTCTTTGCAAAATTGTCCGATAAACCGCACGCAGAAATCTATGTTATGCCGCCGGAGGACGCTGCAAATTTTATGGAAATGCTGGCAAATGATACGCTTTAGGGTAGTGGTAAAAAATATTTTTTCAGGGCTTTTTGGAGGCTTGTAGATATTTCAAAACAGCTCCACCCTTAAAGCTATAAAAAACTTAGTAAATATGCGGTTTTCGGGATACAGAAAAAGGAAAAATAAAAACAAAATTCCCAGTAGTAGGGAGGGTGAGGGAAAAATGATTTTTGACACAGTTGATTACGAGCTTTTGAGGCTCACCGGTCTTTGCAGGTATATGCCGTCAGGCATTTGCAGGAAGTATGACACTCCGATGTTCAAACGGAGTGTCATATCCAACCTGAAGCTCCACAGACTCATAAAGCTTATGAACGATAAGATGAGCTACAAGCTTACGAAAAAGGGCAGGGATTGTCTTGAAGAAATGGGTATGACCTTTGCTAAAGATGCAAGGACAGATTTAAAGAAAGCGTCATATCAGAGGAAGCTCAAAAACGCACAGTGGAATGTGCTGTTAACTCTTGCAGGAATAGACGTGTACTATGAAAATGCAAGGAAGCTCGCAACTGCTGACTGCGGATACTTAAGCAGTCTGCTGTTGCGGGCGGATAATATGGTAAGGGTGTTATCGGGGGCAAGGTTTTTCGGGATACTGAAAATTGCAGATACGGTATATGTACCCTACTATGTGGAAAATGAGCAGTCGTGGATATACCCTAAGTTTGAAAGAGAAATATACAGGTCACAGACCGACAGTATGAATAATGTCAAGGATATAAAGCTTATCCTTATAGGCGAGTCTTTGGAGGAATTGTGGGGATATATGAACCCGGCAGGAGAACCCAGAGAATCCGGAAAAGGGATGAAACCTTTTAAAAAGGCGTTGGAGGAACTTGCGTGTGAATATTTACTTATACCGTTCGGTCGGGACGGAGTAATGCAGATGAGCGTGTTGAAAATTGCGGGATACAGACAAAGGCTTGCAAAAGCCATAGGCTGTGATGAAGTAACAAGCCTGTCAGAATGCGACGGCATCAGGGAGGGAGTACCGTATATCATAGCCATAGACTGTAATGTGAAAAGACTCATACGAGCGTTAAGACAAGTCGAGAGATATGATAAAAGGTTAGTACCGAGAGTATGCTGTCTTCCGTTTCAAAAGAGTACGGTTATAAAAATCATTAAGAAGTATAACCTGCCGAAAACGATTGTAACGGCGATACCAAACGCTGATATGTATAAGGTATTCCCCGAAATCAAAGAGAATGAAATAAAAAGAGACGGATTTCTAACGAAAGAGGGTGCATGTATTGAAGTTTATGAAAGAAATCTTACACAAGCTGAAATCGAAGATTACGGAGAATGATAAACTCAAGCAGCTGTACACAAAAGTAAAACAGCATTTTGGGTATTATCTCTTTTGTAC
>JAZQHZ010000300.1:0-2137 GCA_045540855.1 Clostridia bacterium | reverse complement strand
CCGATTGAAAGAGGAATAATCTGCTTTGTATCTTTATCCCTTGCAATATACATAATATTACTGCCGTAATCATAGTTTTCATCAGCTTTTATATACTTTATAGTGTTTTCGTTTGAAACTTCGGCAAAACAAGACATACTGCTTGTGAGCAAAGCTACAATACCTAAAACCAGTAACAATATTCTCTTCTTCATTTTTAAGCACCCCTCCACTTTAGCTGAATTAATCTTTAATAAATTAATTGTACCATATATCACATAAATAATCAAGAATATTTTGGTATGAACAAATTATGAATTTTTACATTCGGGTATTGATTTCGTTTATGGGTGGTGATATAATGTAAAATGATAGAAAATATTGTAAGGAAGGTAATATATGTTAAAAAAATTATTTCAGCCGACTGATATGACTATCGGAAAACCCTGGAAAAGTATTCTGATGTTTTCAATTCCAATGCTTATAGGAAACATCGCACAGCAGCTTTACAGCACTGTTGACAGTATTGTAGTAGGACACTATGTGGGTGATAATGCCTTGGCGGCAGTAGGAAGTGCCGCACCGCTTTTCAATATGCTGTTAGTTTTATTTATCGGTATTTCTGCCGGAGCAAGTATTATGGTTGCTCAATATTTCGGTGCAAAGTCACGTGAGGAGCTTTCAAACACAATCGGTACGTGTATAACAGTTACAGCAATTGCGTCACTGTTTCTTATGATTGTCGCACCGCCTGTCGTTCATCCGATACTGAAATTACTGAACACTCCCGACAGTATTATAAATGACTGTGCATCATATCTTAAAATAATGATGTATGGAGTTGCGGGAATGGCTTATTACAATATTTTAAGCGGTGTTCTGCGTGGTATGGGCGATTCATATTCTGCCCTTGTTTATCTTGTAGTTGCGACTATTGTAAACATTGTACTTGATTTATTGTTTGTTGCTAAATTTAATATGGGCGTTCCCGGAGTTGCACTGGCAACTGTTATTGCACAGGGAATTTCATCTGTTATGTGTATGGTCAAGCTTGCACGTATGAGAGAAACCTTTGACCTGACTCCCAAGCAGCTTATGATGACAAAAAAACACGTAAAAAAGATTATAACCTTAGGTCTGCCATCGGGACTTACTCAGGCAATTTTCTCATCGGCAATGATTATCGTGCAGTCCTTGACAAACAGCTTCGGCGAAATGTTTATTGCCGCAAATGTAATCATTATGCGTGTTGACGGCTTTGCAATGATGCCGAATTTCTCGTTCGGTACGGCTCTTACTACATATGCCGGTCAGAACGTTGGTGCAGGAAAATACGACAGAGTAACTAAGGGTGCAAAACAGGGTACGCTTATTGCAGTTACCTGCTCGGCTACTATTACTGCTATTATTCTTTTATTCGGAAAATACCTTATGGGAATCTTCACCGAGACAACAGAGCTTGTTGAAATGAGCCGTTATCTTATGGGCATACTCGCCTTCGGTTACATCGCAATGGCGGTTACGCAGAGCTTATCGGGTATTATGAGAGGTGCCGGCGATACGGTTACTCCGATGTGGGTTTCACTTATCACAACCGTACTTATCAGAGTGCCTGTTGCATACGGCATTTCATATCTTACAAGAACTCCGGAGCTTCCATTCGGACGATTTGAATGTATTCAGATTTCACTCCTCGTTTCGTGGACTATGGGTGCAGTATTTACTACAATATTCTATTTAAGAGGCAAGTGGAAAACAAAGGCAATTAAATAAAAACAAGCTTGCAGACTGCGTGTAGACAGGTTTGTCTACACGCTGAAACAAGGCAGCCCGAGGCTGCCTTGTTTTTTATTTTACTATTACGTTGGTTACAGGCTCCATTCCCTTCCAGATATAAATCCTGTCATAATCCTCTGACACTTCAAATATCAGCTCTTCATCCGTCACTTCACCCACGTGCTTTATAATGCTTTCAATTGCACCGTTGTCTGAATATTTCACTTCGTATACATCCGCCTCAATGCCTGAAAGTCTGATTTTTCCTGACTTGAAATAGCAGCTGATGTTATCTGCAAGAGTTTTTATTTCCGTCCATATATCCATAGCCGAATTAAGCTCTGATACAGCCTCGTCAATCTCTGACTGTATCGCCGCTTCA
>JAZQHZ010000299.1:0-28325 GCA_045540855.1 Clostridia bacterium | reverse complement strand
TACAAACTCTCAAAGAGAGCTATCCGGTGACGATAGCAAGGAGGATCCACCTGTTCCCATGCCGAACACAGAAGTTAAGCTCCTTAACGTCGATGATACTTGGCGGGTGACTGCCCGGGAAAGTAGATAGTTGCCGGAACTGAAAAAGAGCACTTAGCGAAAATGCTAAGTGCTTTTTTGATGAAATTTTTACTTTTTAAATTCAGCAATATCTTCTAATTTACAATCCAAGATTTCACATAGTGTATTTAACGTATATGAATTTACATTTTCATTCTTTCTTAATCTGTCAAGTTGACCTGTACTAAATCCGTATTGCTTTATTAGTTTATATTGAGAAATTCCCTTTTCTTTCATTGTATTCCATAAATTATCGAAAACAATCATATAAAAAAACTCCTGACTTTTATTATAATATTAGTATAAAATATTGTTTTTAACTTGACAATTGCCCGTAAATGGGCTATAATATTTTTAATAGATATTTTATGTCAGAAAGGAAAGAAGAATTATGAAAGAAAGAGAAGCTTATGAGAAATTATGTGAAAGAATAAAACAACCCGGAAACAGGGAACGTTACCAAAAACTATACGAGTTGGAAAATAAAGAAGAAAAAGAATTGCATAGAATATACTGGATAATTGAAACTGTAATTCCTAATTTATTAAAAGATATTGATTCAACGGACAAGATAATGGATAATGAAAGAGATAATGAAATGATAAAAGAGGCTCGAATCAGAGAATGTATTAGTAATATTGGACGTGTCAATAAATATTTAGATGAGAATGGTTGGAAATAAATGCAAGAGGTGGATAAGACAGAATGAAAAAGAAAATTTTAATTTTGTGTGTTGCAATGCTTATGATGTTTGGAATATGCATTAGTGCGAATGCAGAAGAAAGCGGCACTTGCGGTGATAACGTAACATGGGTGCTTGATGATAGTGGCACGCTGACGATTACTGGATATGGTAATATGACAGATTATGATTCTGCTAATTCGCCTTGGCTTAACAATATGAGCATACGATCGATTAAAATAGGAAAAGGTGTAACTCATATAGGCAGTAATACATTTTGGGGATGTAATAATTTGACTGATGTTACTATTGCTGATAGCGTAACGAGTATAGGACATGCTGCTTTTGAATGTAGCAGTTTAGATAAGGTATATATATCGGATATTACGGCATATTTAAATATTAATTTTGGAGATAATTATTCAGCAAATCCGATGTATTATGCAGATAAGTTATACCTCAATAACATTAGGGTTACTGAAGTGGAAATCCCTGATAACATAACAAAAATACCTCCTTGTGCTTTTCATGGTTGCGATACTCTGGAAAAAGTAACCATTCCTGATAGTGTAATAAGTATAGGATCTGGTGCATTTGAAAAGTGTGGTAATTTGAAGGGAATTATAATTCCTAATAGTGTTACAAGCATTGGAAGTGATGCATTTCGTGAATCAGGTTTAATAAGTGTAACAATTGGAAGCGGTATCATTGATATGGGTGAGTATGTGTTTGCTTTGTGTTCTGACTTAGAAAGTGTAGCTATTAAAATCGGTGCTGTAGTTATTGGTGAGTATGCATTTGATACGTGTATCAACTTAACAACTATCACAATTCCTGACAGTATTACATCTATTGGAAAATATGCATTTTATAATACTGGTCTCAAAAGCATAGTCATACCTGGGGGTCTCAGAACAGTTGGAGATGGTGCTTTTTATGCTTGTGGTGTGAAAAATGTTGTTATTAAAAGTGGAGTGACGTGCATTGACACTGAAATGTTTGCTTGGTGTACCGAATTAACAAGTATAACAATTCCTAAAAGTGTGGTTGAAATAGAAAGAGATGCGTTTGATGGGTGTAGTTCGCTTACTACAGTAATCTATGCAGGCACAGAAGAAGAATGGAATCAAATCTATATTGGCGGCAGTAATGAATATTTAACCAATGCAAAAATAATCTTTGGAAGTACTACTGAACCAACACCAACACCAAAGCCAACTACCTACACAGTAACCTACAATGCAAACGGTGGTAGCGGTGCACCTTCATCGCAGACGAAAAACCATGGAACAAATCTGACGTTGAGCAGCTCAGCACCAACACGTACAGGCTATGATTTTATAGGTTGGGCAACAAGCTCAACAGCTACAACTGCAAAATATCAGCCGGGAGCAATGTACACAACAAACGCAAATCTGACGTTATATGCAGTATGGAGTAAAAAGACCTACACAGTAACCTACAACGCAAACGGCGGAAGCGGAGCGCCTTTATCGCAGATAAAAACATATGGAACAAATCTGACGTTGAGTAGCTCAGCACCAACACGCACAGGATTTGATTTCATTGGTTGGTCAACAAGTGCAGCTGCAACCACAGCACAATATCAGCCGGGTGATACATATACATCAAATGCCGATTTGACATTATACGCAGTATGGCGAATTGCGTATTACGGAGAGATAAATGAATTGTCTTTGCAGACGCAATCGGGACAGGCGATGAGTGAACCGTCACAAAATGAAGGTTTTATTGTGCGTGTAAAGTATAATGAAACAAGAATCCGTTCGGGTGAGGATTATTTGTTTGTGGCGGTATACGGAACAGACGGACGAGTATTGAGCCTTGATTATATACAAATGGATTTTGTAAAGGACAGCCCGGTTTCGGTGGGCTTCAACGTTCCTGCACAAGCAAAGCAAATCGGCTCGGTTAAAGCATATTTATGGAGCTCGTTTGAGTCACAGAAGCCGTTGGCAGAAAGCAGAACACTGACATTCTGATATAAAAAAGCACTTAGCAAATTTGCTAAGTGCTTTTTTAATGAAATTTGTTTGTGCAAAATATTGACAAATTTTGTACAATTTGATATAATCATATTGCTTAATAATACAGGAGGAAGGCTTTGTGGATAAGAAGTATGGGAAATTGTTAGAGAATACATTTGCACCTTATTATGAACGTTTTAGAAAATTAAATGCAATTTCGCCGGATACGGCAGTTACAAAAGCGGAGTTGTTCCCGGAAGGACAGAGCTTTTTAGATCCGGATAGAATGCACAAATTATTAAGTATGGAAATAGTAAAGAGAAAAGGTATAGATAAGTATTGGCTTGATGAAGAGAGAGCAGCAAATCCGGGTGCGGTTTTACGTCAGAGGATTTTGATATTAATCATAGCCTTGGTACTTGGAACGGTGCTTGGGTTGCTGAAGAAAAATGGTATTATATAAAATAATCTTCGGTGTATAATTGCAGAGAAACGTACATAAGGAGGAAAAGGAAATGACTTCAGGAGAAATTGGTATAGTTTTGGGGATTATATTGCTTGATTTATTCTTATTTGGTATGCTGTTGGCAACGTATATTATAAAATCAATTGCCCTGTACAGAATGGCTAAATGCCGGAATATTTCAAAGCCGGGATTGGCGTGGGTGCCGTTTTTTGACACATGGATTATCGGCGGATTGGCAGATGAAATTGATTCAAGACGTGGAATATCAAAGAACTGGAAAAACACTTTAGTGAATACAGCAATAATTGTTTTAGGCTCATATGCGTTGTTGTTTTTCGTTATAATTCTGATGATAATAGCTGCGGTTATGGGAAATACAGGTTTTGACAAAGACATTGCAATATTTGCAATTTTATATATTTTTATGTTGGTATATTGGATTTCTATAATAGTGCTGTGGGTATTACAGATAATATGCAGTTACAAAATATTTGAAGATTTAAAAACAGAAAAGTCAGTAAAATATATTATCTGGTCAGTTTTGATTGTGCTTGTATATGCGATTTGCTTACTGAATTGCTCAAAGGAAATGCAGGCTAAGGAAAAAGAAATGATATTATAAGCATCAAAAAAGGTATTCCTTGTGGGAATACCTTTTTAATTGCATTATTCAGCAGCCGGAGCTTCTGTTGCTGTTTCAGCAGTTTCGTCCTCTGCCGGAGCCTCTGTTGCCTCTGTCTCAGCCTCTGCAAGCTCCATTTCAGCTTCCTTCTGAGCCTGCTGTGCTTCGTAATCAGCCTTGTCCTTGAGTGCGATTATGTTTCTTACATCGCCGTAAAGTGTGTCAACTGTTACATCGTCGCCTAACTCGTAGTACTCCTTGTACTTCTCGAAGTTTTCTGCACCGACCATATCTGCAAACTTAACCTGTGCTTCAACCTCGCCCCACGGAGTTTCTGCTGTAACGTCCTCGCCGATTCCGTACATCTCCTTGAACTGCTCAACTGTGAAGTTCGGGTTAATCATTTCAAGTCTTCTTGCGAAAGGAATCATAGCAACTGCTGCTGCTTCCTCTGTATCGCCCTTCATATCCTTCGGTAAATCGAACTCTTCCTTGAATTCCTCAAGAGTCATACCCATATCGTCTGCGATGGTATCAATTGTCATACCTGAAATATTGATATATCCAAGCTTGTTATACGGGTTGCCAACGAAATACTTAACTGCAAAGAATATACCTACTGCTAAAGCAGCGATTACAACAACTGCGATAATAATTGCAGGCACAGCCTTTGACTTGTTTTCCTTAACATCTTCAACGATACCCTCAACTGCTTCTTCAACTGCCTCGGCAGCATCCTCAAGCTTTTCCTCGATTGCATCTGTGATTTCTTCAGCCTTTTCCTCAACTGCATCGGCGATTTCTTCAACCTTTTCCTCAGCAGCTTCAACAATCTCTTCGATTGCACTCTCTTCAGCAGCTACTTCCTCAGCTGCATCCTCAACGACTGTCTCTTCAACAACCTCCTCAGCTGTCTCCTCAACAACGTCGAGCTCTAATTCATTCTTATTCTCTTCGCTCATTTTAATTCTCCTTTGGGATTATTCAGCAGCCGGAGCCTCTGTTGCAGCTTCTGTCTCTGTAGTCTCTGTTTCAGCGGTCTCTGTCTCTGCTGTTTCAGCCTCAGCGGCTGCCTGTGCTTCTGCAGCTGCCTGTGCCTCAGCCTGCTGCTGTGCCATAGCTGCTTCAACAGTCTCAGCAACCTCACCGTATGTTGTTTCGCCTGTTACGCTTGCATCAAGACCGTACTGTGTCTTGAACTCCTCAACCATTTCCTCGCCGCCGCAATATACGCTTAACGGCATAGCCTTTATAGCATCCTCATAGGTTGTGTTACCGTCAACCTTGCCTGTAAGACCCATTTCCTCGATAAGTGCATCAAGCTCCATATCCTGGTATCTTGCTACGTTTGCAAGTGTCTGCTCAACAGCACCTGTCTCAAATGATCTCTTGAATGAGTTTTCTGATAATTTCGGATAAATTGCAGCAATACCTAATGCTAAAACGATAACTACAATTAATCCTAAGATGATTGTTGATCTCTTATCTGCAGCTGAGCTGCTCTTCTGTGTTTTCATGTAATATAATCTCCTTTCATTTTTAGCGGATAAACCGCAAATATTACATCATACATCTAACTATACCACTTTTAGGGAAAAAAATCAAGATATATTTTTAAATATGTTGTGAATTTTATGTTAAAATGAAATTTTTCAATAAATTAAGCATAACCTCTTGAATTGTGCGACAAAAAATGATATAATAAATGACGTATGTAATAAAAGAAGGGAGTTGCCCATAATGGTAAAGCATATTGTAATATGGAGATTGCCTGATACGCCGGATAAGGAGAAGCGTATGCAGGATATCAAGGTTAATCTTGAGGCATTAAAGGATAAGTTTGAATATATAAAGGAAATTCACGTAGGCATCAGCTTTAATCATACGGAGTTCGGCTCGGATGTGGTTCTGGAATCTGTGTTTGAGTCAAAGGAAACGCTGGAGGCGTATCTCGTACATCCGGAGCATAAAGCATTCGGAGCAGAGTACGTGCGTCCGTATGTGTCGGAGAGACGTGTTATTGACTACGAATTTTAATTGAAAGGATTAAGTTAAATGGCAGTACTTGTCAGTGAGGAAGAATTAGCGCTTCAGAGGAAGTTCACAATGAAGCTTCTGGAGGAGAATAATAATTTTGCTGTTCAGAACGGCAGAAAGCGTAAGGCTCTGACAGAGACCTACGGCTGTCAGCAGAATGAAAACGATACCGAACGTATCCGTGGAATGCTTGCGGCGGCGGGCTTTGAATTTACTGAGGATCAGAACGAGGCGGATGTTATAATTTATAACACCTGTGCGGTAAGAGAGAATGCAGAGCAGAAGGTTTTCGGTAGACTGGGAATCTTAAAGCATATGAAGGAGCAACGCCGTGACGTTATTATCGGACTTTGCGGATGTATGGTTCAGCAGCCGCATATTACTGAAAAAATCAGAAAAATCCATCCGCAGGTAAACCTGATATTCGGAACACACGAGCTGTACCGTATGCCGGAGCTTTTACACACTGCAATGCACCGCAAAAAGGCGGTTGTGAGCATTGCAGATAGTGAGGGCAGGATTGCGGAATCTGTGCCGATGCTTCGTGACTACACGCAGAAGGCGTGGGTGAGTGTAATGTATGGCTGTAACAATTTCTGTTCATACTGTATTGTACCGTATGTACGAGGCAGAGAGCGAAGCCGTGAGCCGGAGGCAGTGTTAAAGGAAGTGAAAGAGCTTGTTGCAAACGGCACTACGGAGATTTCACTTCTGGGACAGAATGTAAATTCCTACGGTAAGGATTTAGAACGGGATATAGATTTTGCTGACCTTATAAGAATGGTAAATGACGTTGAGGGCGTTAAGCGAATCCGTTTTATGACCTCGCATCCGAAGGATTTTTCAGACAGACTTTTAGAGGCGATGCGTGATTGCGACAAGGTCTGCAAGCAGCTGCATCTGCCGTTCCAGGCGGGCTCGGACAGAGTGTTGAAGGAAATGAACCGCCATTATACAAAGGAAGAATATATCGCAAAAATCGAAAAGGCAAAGGCGGCAATACCGGGACTTTCGCTGTCAACTGATATAATAGTAGGCTTCCCGACAGAGACGAATGAGGATTTCAAGGAAACTCTTGACGTATTGATAAGAGTGGAATTTGATAATATTTTCTCGTTCATCTATTCACGACGTGAGGGAACACCTGCGGCGAAGATGGACTTTGTATTGAGCGAGGAAGAAATTCACAGGAATTTTGACGAGCTGTTAAGCGTGCAGAACGAGATTTCAAAGCGTAAAAACGACGCATACGTAGGACGGATTGAGGAAGTGCTGGTAGACGGTGCAAGCAAGACCGATGAAAACGTATTAAGCGGCCGTTGCGACAGCTCAAAGATAGTGAATTTCAAGGGTGATCCGTCGCTGGTGGGACAGTATGTGAAGGTTAAAATTACGGAATCGCATACGTGGTCATTAAATGGTGTCATCTGTGATGACACAGATAATAGAGAAGAGATAATAGATAATAGAAATTGAAAGAATTTTTCTTTGAAAAATTCTTTTGGATAAGGAGAACATAGAAATGGAAACAATCGAGATTTTTAATAAGGTACGTGAGCTTGGCGAGATGATTCAGGAGTCAGCTGAGATGAAGGCTATGAAGGACGCTGAAATAGCACAGGAAAATGACGAAACTGCACAGACAGCTATGCAGGAGTATAACTTGAACAGAATGAATCTTGCACGTGATATGCAGAGCGGCAAGATGTCAAGAGAGGAAGCAGTAGAGAAGAACAATGCTGCTTTTGAGGAGCTTTGCGAAAAGGCTCCGACAGTTAAGGCATATATTGATGCAAAGAAGAATTTTGACGGTATGGTAAACCAGATTAATCAGATTTTAAACTACTATATCACAGGTATGGAGCCGGGTGGCTGTACACACGACTGCAGCAGCTGCGGCGGTTGTCACTAAAGAGCTGTTTTTAAGAAACGGAGGAAATAATGGCAAAGAAGTATGAGCTTTCGCCCATGATGCAGCACTATCTTGCAACGAAGGACGAGTATTCGGATTGCGTGCTGTTCTATCGTCTGGGTGACTTTTACGAAATGTTTTTCGAGGACGCCATTACGGTATCAAGAGAGCTTGAATTAACCCTTACGGGTAAGGAATGCGGTTTAGAGGAGCGCGCGCCGATGTGCGGCGTTCCTTTTCATTCTGCCTCGGTATATATTCAGCGTCTTATTGCGAAGGGCTATAAGGTTGCAGTATGTGAGCAGGTAGAGGATCCGAAGGCGGCGAAGGGAATTGTGAAGCGTGAGGTGGTGCGTGTGGTAACGCCCGGCACGCTTGTGGACGAGCAGCTGCTTGACGATAAAAACAACAACTACCTTGCCGTAGTCTATGCTATGGGCTACAATATGGGCATAGCGGTGTCGGATGTATCAACAGGCGAAATGTATGCGGCAGAGGTGGATTCTGCCTCAAAGGTATTGAATGAGATAGCCCGCTATGCACCGAAAGAGGTTATAGTGAATGACGAGGCACACAAGCTGATTGCAAAGGAGCTTGAGCTGCGTTTTCATATCAGAGCCGATATTAAGAGTGAAGAGCTGTTTAATATAAACGATGTCGAGGGCAAGATTTCGTGCCAGTTCAATAACCGTTCGATGATGGAGCTTGATCTGATGGAGCGTCCTATGGCGGTAAAGGCGGTAGGTGCGGCACTTGCATACCTTGAATATGCACAGAAATCAAGTGTTTCATATATTGATAAGCTCAGTGTGTACTCGGTAAACGAGTTTATGGAGCTTGATATTTCAACTCGCCGTAACCTTGAAATCACCGAAACAATGCGTGACAAGGCGAAGCGAGGCTCGCTTCTGTGGGTGCTTGACCGCACAAAGACCTCAATGGGTGCAAGATTATTAAGGCAGTGGGTGGAAAAGCCGCTTTTAGTGCCCAAGCAGATAGAGGAAAGATTATTAAGCGTAAAGGAACTGGTGCAGGATATTGAGCTGCGTGACGGCTTGCGTGAGGTTCTGGGCTCGACATATGATATTTCAAGAATTATAAGCCGGCTTTCGCTCAACACTGCAACTCCGAGAGACCTGGTGGCACTGAAAAATACAATCATAAAGCTGCCGGAGCTTGAATACCGTTTAAGCGGTGCGAAATCGCCGATGCTTAAAGCAATGGTGCAGGATTTTGATTTGCTTGAGGATATAAGAGAGCTTCTGGAAAATGCAATTTCAGATGATGCTCCGATTGCCCTGAAGGACGGCGGAGTTATTGCACCGGGCTTTAATGAGGAGATAGACAAATTAAGACGTGCAAGGGATAACGGCGGAAGCCTGCTTGCCGAGGTTGAGGCAAAGGAACGTGAGGCAACGGATATCCCGAAGCTCAAGGTCGGCTATAACAAGGTTTTCGGCTACTTTATCGAGGTGACAAAGTCATATATGGATAAGGTGCCTGACCGCTACATAAGACGGCAGACCCTTGCAAATTGCGAGAGATATATAACTGAGGAATTAAAAAATATTGAAAATTCAATCCTCGGTGCGGCGGAGAAGATATTGACGCTTGAGGCGTATATCTTCGAGGAAGTGAGAAAGCGTGTGGTGAACGAGATTGACCGTATCAAGTATGCCGCACAGATAATTTCAACAACGGACGTGCTTGCTTCGCTTGCAGAAACCGCATATAAAAGCGGGTATTCAATGCCTCTGGTTGATAACAGCGGTATTATCGAGATTAAGGACGGCAGACATCCGGTAGTTGAGAAAATGGCAAGAAATTCGATGTTTGTGCCGAATGACACGCTTCTAAACTGCAATGACGACAGACTGCTGATGATAACGGGCCCGAATATGGCGGGTAAATCGACATATATGCGTCAGGTGGCACTGATTACGCTTATGGCACAGATAGGCAGCTTTGTGCCGGCAAGGGAAGCACATATCGGCGTGGTGGATAAGATATTCACAAGAGTGGGTGCATCGGACGATATTGCATCGGGACAGAGTACCTTTATGCTTGAAATGAGCGAGGTGAGCCACATTTTAAAGAACGCAACGGATAAGAGCCTTATTATACTGGATGAAATCGGCAGAGGCACAAGCACGTTTGATGGCTTGTCTATTGCATGGGCAGTTGCGGAATATGTGCAGAATAAGAAGAAAATCGGTGCAAAGACGCTGTTTGCAACGCATTATCACGAGCTGTGCGAGCTTGAAAACAAGCTTGACGGCGTGAAGAATTATTCTGTTGCGGTAAAGAAGCGTGGCGATGATATAACCTTCTTAAGAAAAATCATACGCGGTGGTGCGGATGACAGCTACGGAATAGAGGTTGCGGCACTTGCAGGAGTACCGCAGACGGTAATCACCCGTGCAAAGGAAATCTTAAAGAAAATTGAAAATGATGAGCTGAGTGCGGCGTATAAGAGTGATAAAAAGGAAGAAGAGATAACACCTCAGCTTGGCTTTGAAGAGATTGCGGCAATGGATTTGGTAAGGCAGATTGCGGCAATGGACGTAACAACCTTCACGCCGATTGAGGCGATGAATGAGCTGTATAAGCTGTCAATTAAGGCGAAGGAGATATAAGAAGAGAGGACGGTTCGGATGAACCGTCCTCTCTTTTGTGTTTTTAAAATTGCCGCCCTCTCTTTTGTGTTTTGGAATATTATTGACAAATAAAAGAAAAAATGTTAAAATGAAAACGTAGTGAGAGAGACGGCGGCGGTTGTTTCCGACACCTCATTGAGAGGAGGTGTTGCTATGGAAGAGATAATATCCTTTGCTTTAATAGTGATGGTAATTATAGCCTACATAAAGAAATAACCGCCTACTCTGCCAAGTAGACGGATTTTAATATAAACGATTTACTTTGCGGAAACAACTGATGCTGTTTCTCTTGCTATATTTATATTATCATATTTATTAAAAAATGTCAAGCAAAATATATAAAATAGGAGAAACAAATATGAGCAAATATACTATTGACGATTTAATTAACATCGTTGCACGCTTGCGTGCACCGGACGGATGTCCCTGGGACAGGGCACAGACTCATGACAGCATCAAAAAGGATCTGATTGAGGAAAGCTATGAGGCTATTGATGCACTTGATAACGGCACTGATAAGGACTTTGCCAATGAGCTTGGCGATATTCTTCTGCAGGTTGTGTTCCATTCACAGCTCGGACGTGAAAGAGGTGCGTTTGATTTTAATGACGTGCTTGATGAAATCTGTACTAAGCTTATAACACGCCATACCCACGTTTTCGGTGACGTAGAGGTAGACGGTGCGGCAGAGGCACTTGCAAACTGGGAAAAGAACAAGAAAAAGGAAAAGGGACTTGATACCTATACGGATGTTTTAAAGGACGTGCCCTCATATTATCCGGCACTTATGCGTGCGAAGAAGGTGCAGAAAAAGGCGGCGGGCTTCGGCTTTGACTGGACGGAAATTGACAGCGTATATGACAAGGTATATGAGGAGATTGACGAAGTTAAGGCGGCAGCGGCAACGGGTGACCGGAAGAAGGTTGAAGAGGAGTTCGGAGACTTGCTTTTTGCGGCTGTGAATCTGAGCAGATTTCTTGGCGTCGATGCAGAAACTGCACTTGCAGCCGGCTGTAATAAGTTTGTGAAACGCTTTGAAAAGATGGAAAATGCGGCAATTTCGCAGGGTGTGGACTTTGCGAAATTAAGCCTTGAAGAGATGGATAAGCTCTGGGAAAGCGTCAAAATTACAGAAAAATAACCCGAAGGTTAAGGAATTACAACAAAATGATTACATTTCTGTGATAAATCTGTATTATTTGGTAAATAATACTTGACATAACAGGAATTATGTATTAGAATGTAAAAAGGTAGAAAAACCGTATTAAAATGCCGTAAAACGGCAATATTTATAAGTGTAATGTGCCGCTTGGCACAAGAATGGAGGATATTATGAATAAGTCAGAATTAGTAGCAGCAGTTGCTCAGTCAGCTGAGTTAACAAAGAAGGATGCAGAGAAGGCAGTAGCAGCAGTTATCGATTCAATCGCTGCAGCTTTAAAGGAAGGCGAGAAGGTTCAGCTCGTTGGCTTCGGTACATTCGAGGTTAGACACAGAGAGGCAAGAGAGGGTAAGAACCCGCAGACAGGCGAGAAGATCAAGATCGCTGCTTCAAACGTACCGGCATTCAAGGCTGGTAAGGCTCTCAAGGACGCTGTAAACGCGTAAATGAGGATTGATAAATACCTCAAGGTGTCCCGTCTTATAAAAAGACGTGCCGTTGCTAATGAAGCCTGCGATCAGGGCAGAATTACAGTAAACGGACGAGTTGTAAAGGCATCGTATGATGTCAGGGAGGGAGACGTCCTTGAGATAACAATGGGTGAGCGTGTTATAAAGGTACGTGTAAAGGCAATTGCCGAGCACGTTTTAAAGAATGACGCAGCTTCCCTCTACGAAGTAATGTGAAAAATAAGCTTCGTATTGAATCAAGTAATTAAAAGACCGCAGCTGCGGTCTTTTTTTCTTGCTCTGTGCATATATTTTAATGAACAAATGCAAGGAGGATAAGCATATGGCAGAAATAAAGAAAACAGTATCAATTTCTAACGGACACAGCGTTACAATGGAAAACAGAAGCAAGCTGAGTATGACGGGCGTAATAGACGTGAGTGCGTTTTCCGAGGACAGAATTGAGGTCATAACCAATATGGGCACGCTTTGCGTTAAGGGTAAAAAGCTTAATGTCAACACCTTAAATACCGATACGGGTGAATTGAAGCTCACGGGTGAGGTGAAAAGCTGTGAATACAGCGAAACACGCCGTAAGGAGGGCTTGTTTACGGGCTTGTTCAAGTAATGACGGGGCTTATTCTTGTACTGAAAACGGCACTTTGCGGAGTGTGTGCGGTAATTGCGTGGGATATGGCTATGGCTTGGCGGGCTTCGTGGAAGCTTAAAGGCTTTTTCGGAGCTGTTCTTGACTTTGCTTCGCCGCTGTTGTGTGTAACGGTGCTGTGGCTCGGAGTGCTGTATATAATGGACGGAAGCACAAGAATGTATGTGTTTTTGTGTATGGGAGCGGGTGCTCTGCTCTACATTTTGACTATCAGAGGATGGATTTTTAAGCTGTTTTTTGAAGTATTTAAAGATATTAATAAAATTATCAGGTTTATTTTTAAAATACTCTTGACACCGGCTCGATTTTTGTATAAAATGATATATGTAGAATTGTATATAAAAAGGCGGAGACGCTCCGCAGAAACGGAGAAAACGGCAAATGATCCGAAAAATTGATTTAATGCTCGGACGCAGTCTGAGATGGATAAAAAAGAATATGCGTACAATATCCATTGCAATAATTGTTTTTGCGGTGTTTGCGATGGTATTTAGAGGACTTATGCAGATTCCGCAGATTCTTGAGAACCGTGAGTATGCAAAGTACCTTGAGGACAGCATAGAATACGAAAATACAAGACAGCTCGAAATTGAAGAGCTTAAGGATAAGGTTGATACGGACGAATACATAGAAGAAATTGCAAGCGAAAAATTAGGGCTTGTAAAGAACAACGCAAAGATATTCATTGACGTATCAGAGTAAATCAGAATTACAAAAGAGGTATAAAATATGGCACAGACAGGCACTGTAACAGAAGGGAAAATTGCCCGGATAATGCCGTTCGGCGTATTTGTGGAAATGGATGGCGGCGAATCGGGACTGGTACACATATCGGAGATTTCTTATGAATACATAAACGATATCAATGAAGCAGTGAAAATCGGAGACCGTGTTAAGGTAAAGGTTTTAAATACGGATGAAAAGGGCAGAATAAATCTTTCAATTAAGCAGGCGGCTGAAAAGAAGAAGGAAAAGGCTGTGCCGGAAAAGAAAGCCTTTCGTCCCTCGGATGAGGATTTGTTTACAAGGAATGACGAAAACCTTTCATTTGAAGAAAAGCTTTTGCAGTTCAAGCAAATAAGCGATGAAAATATGAGAACGCTCAAACGCAGTGCAGAGTCAAAACGTTCCGGCGGTTACAGCAGAAAGGGAAACCGCTAACAGATTTTAATAGAAAACAATCGGGACGGGAATTTTATTTTTTCCGACCCATTAAAATTTAGTTGGAGTGATAATTTGCAAAAAACAAAACTTAAAGACAGGATATATCCGATAATAGGCGCTATATTGGTTTTTATCGTAAGCTTTTCGGTGCTCTATTACGGCGATAATGTAGGCTTGTCCGATAACGGCGATTTCAGACGTGTGCTTCTGGCAAACAATCTGGAATACGAGGACGAGGCTGACCATTATTATCTGTTTAAACAGAATTACAAGATGGAGGTTGAGGGAAATAACTTTTTCACAAAGTCGTTTTCGGTATTGAAAACCGACAATGAGCAGGAAATTTATTCCTCACCGCATTTTATCTTTATAAAGGCATCAAAGCTGCTTAATCTGTGGGATAATATGCGTGTGGGAAGAGAGGAAACCTCATACAATATAGCGTGGCTTGCGGGACTTTATACCCTGCTTCTGTCAATGGCGGCATGGGGCATATTCACCTTTTTTGCCACGATGAAGCGGCGGATAAAGATAGCAGTATTATTGCTGTTTTTATGGGTATTCTGCGATGCGGGATATTTGCTGTATTTCAATTCGTTTTACGGCGAGCCGCTGCAATATGTGTCACTGATGATGCTTTTATCAGTGGGACTGATGATTTATAAAAATCCTACGATACCCAAGGCGATATATTTCTATGTTTCGCTCTATTTCTTTGCAGGCTCAAAGCTTGCAAACGTGCCTTATTCAATTCTCATAAGCCTTATGGCGGTTGTAATTGTTATTTTAAGGCGTGATAAAAAATTCCGAAAGGCGGTAATCGGCTCGGCGTTGGTATCGTTACTGCTTATGGTACAGCTTTATGCCACTATTCCTGACTGGATGCAGCAGGATACAACGTATCAGTCGGTGTTTTTCGGGATTGTAAAGAACAGCCCCGATGCGGCGGCAGACCTTGAGGAGCTGGGTGTGAGCGGAGAATATGCCGTTCTTAAGGATACCCACGCATATATGGACGAATCCGAATATCCCATAGACCGTAACAGCGAAAGGTTTGAGAAGGATTTCTATGACGAGGTTTCAAAGCTTGACCTTGTATTATTCTATATAAATCACCCGATGAGGCTTTTTGAAAAGCTTTCAACGGCAATTGAAAATACAGCCTATATCCGACCGCCGAATCTCGGAAATATGCCGGATATAAAAATGACACTGACGGATAAATACAGTGGCTGGAGCAATGTGAGAGTTGCACTGAAATTTATGTACAGTCCGTTTATAATATTCTCGGTGTTTACCATTCTTACGATTTATATCGTGCTGCTTGATATATTCTATATCCGCAGAAGAAATCACGAGGATCCGCGGCGTATGTATATGATGGTGGGAATAAATATTCTCATTCTCGGATTATGGATAAATCTGATACTTCCGATGGTTGCCAATGGCGAGGCGGATTTACAGAAGCATATGTTCCTGTTCATTCACTGCAACGACATACTGCTGATGACACTTGTAATCGGAATGTTTACAATGAAACGCAAGAACGTAATAATTTCCCTTGCAACGGTGGGAATTGTAACCTCGGCATTCTACGTTAAAATGCCGGGACGAAGTGTGCTTTTCGGAACGTACGAGGGCAAGAGTGTTGTATGGGAAATTGCGGCAGAATATACGGACGGAACGTATTTACTGGTATCTAAAAAGAATATAAGGCAAATGCAGTTTGACGAGCAGAATAATAACTGGGCAACCTCGGACGTGAGAAGCTGGTTGAATAACGGCTTCCTTGCGGAATTTAGCGCAGAGGATTTGTCAAGAATTGTTCCGGTTGAGAATGAGCTGTTGCTTTCGTATAACGATAAGGGGCTTGCGGTTGCGGGAAATCATACGCATTTCTGGAACTTCACCCGTGAGCAGGTGGGCGATTTGTCTGAAACGGCATATCACTACTACCTTGAGGACAGAGTTTTCCTGCCGACACTTGATATTCTGGAGGATATAAGTGTTAAGGGACAAAGCTGGATTTTATGCCCGTATGCGGCGAACGATTATATGGAGCGTTATATGAACAGCGACGGATTTATACTGCATACGGACGTATCGAACGAGCTTGGAGTGAGACCGGTAATAAGGGTACGCAAGGAGTAATATGAATACAGAAATAATTAAAATAAATCCCGATGCAATAGATGCTTCATTGATTAATGAAGCAGGAAAAATCATTGCCTCGGGCGGACTTGTTGCCTTTCCGACGGAAACGGTGTACGGGCTTGGAGCATCGGCACTTGACGAAAGGGCGGCAAAAAAGATATATGCGGCAAAGGGCAGACCGTCGGATAATCCGCTTATAGTGCATATATGGGACAAGGCTCAGATTGATGAGCTTGCGTGCGATATTCCCTTATATGCAAGAAAGCTTATCGACAAATTTATGCCCGGCCCGTTTACGATAATATTAAAGAAAAGGGACATTATTCCCGATACCGTAACACCCGGCAAGGACAGCGTGGGAATACGTCTGCCCTCGCACAAGGTGGCACGTGAGCTGATAAGAAGTGCAGGAGTGCCGATTGCGGCACCGAGTGCCAATACCTCGGGAAAGCCGAGCCCTACAAAGGCGGAGCACGTGATTGACGATATGTCGGGCAGAATTGAGTGCATAATAGACGGCGGCAGCTGTGAGGTGGGAGTGGAATCAACGATAGTTGATGCAACGGGTGCAAGCCCTGTGATACTCCGTCCCGGCGGTGTAACGCTTGAAATGCTTCACGATGTATGTGCTGACACTGAAATGGACGAGCATATTTTAGAATCGGTGGCGGAGGATGAAGCACCGAAATGCCCGGGCTCAAAATATACCCACTATTCACCCGATGCCGAGGTTGTGGTAATTGAAGGTGAAAAGGATGCAGTTCAGAAAAAAATACGTGAGCTGATAAAGGAAAATTGCGGCAGAGTTATGGGTGCACTGACAATGTATGACAGTGCATATGACGATGCGGTGATTATAAGCACGTCGGAGGGCTCAAAGGGCTATGCACACGACCTGTTTGCGGATTTGAGAGAATTTGACAAGCTTGGCGTTGAGATAGTGTTTGCGGAATTCTGCGAGCGTGACGGAATGGATTTTGCGATTAAAAACAGACTTTATAAAAGTGCAGGAGGAAACGTGATTCACGTTTAAAGAGCTATGAAGGTTATATTTGTTTGTACGGGAAACACCTGCCGTTCACCTATGGCGGCGGCAATTATGAATAAAATAGCGGTTGACAACGATATGGAAATAACCGTTACAAGTGCCGGAATAATGGCACACGAGGGCGAGAGTGCAAGTACGAATGCAGTTCTTGCTATGCAGGAGAAGGGAATTGATATTTCCTCGCATAAATCGTATCAGCTGCGTGAGAAGGACGTTGAGGAAGCAGATTTAATCCTCACAATGACTGATGGACACAAGATGATGATTGCCCAGCTTGCACCCGAAAAAATCTTTACATTGGGTGAATTTTCGGGCAATGATTATGATATTCCCGATCCCTACGGCGGTGATCTGGAGGAATACCGTGAAACAGCAGAAGAGATATATGATATGATGGTGGACGCAGCGGAAAAGCTTGCCGATATGCTTGCGGACTGAATGTATGGAAGAAAAAATGATAACAATAGATAACCTTCGTCCTGAGGATCCGCCGGCTTTAGCGGAGCTTGACAGGCGTTGCTTTGTGATTCCGTGGTCAGAGAAGGCTTTTACGGACGAGCTCAGCAATAAAATGGCAAACTATTTCATTGCACGTGACGGTGAGAGGATTGTCGGCTATGCAGGCTTCTGGGAGGTTTGCGGTGAGGGCGATATAACAAATGTTGCCGTTGATACGGATTACCGCAGACAGCATATTGGAAGCCGCCTGATAGAGGAAATGATACGCAGGGCGAAAAATATGAAGCTGGAGCTGCTTACCCTTGAGGTACGCCGTTCCAATATCGCCGCACAGGGCTTGTATGAGAAATACGGCTTTGAGGTGATTGGCGAAAGAAAGGCATATTACAGTGATAACCGTGAGGATGCACTGATAATGACAAAGATGCTGTAAATAAACAGAAAGGAGCAGCACGATGAAAAAGTGGATTTTTGCAACGGTGCTTGCCGCAATGCTTATGACAACTGCATATGCACAGACTCCGGCATTTCCTGATGCCGAGGGCGGCGGTATGTGGGCGAGTGGTGCAAGAGGAAGTGATGCTCCTGAGATTTATCACGTAACAAACCTTAACGACAGCGGTGCAGGCTCATTCCGTGATGCGGTATCAAAGGGCAACCGTTTCGTTGTGTTTGATGTGGGCGGAAATATAAATATCACAAAGCGTATAAATATTACGCAGGATAATATAACAATCCTCGGACAGACTGCTCCGGGTGAGGGCATAAGCATTGACGGTGAGGGAATTGTTATCACCGGAGATAATATAATTATGCGGTATCTGCGTGTGCGCAGAGGCGAGGGCTCGTCAGAGGGCGATACACTCTGGGCTACAAGATGCCGGAATATAATGATAGACCATTGCAGCTTTGCGTGGAGTGTGGACGAATGTGTGTCGTTTACCTATGTGGAAAATCTGACGGTGCAGTGGAGCATAATTGCAGAAGCTCTTACAAATTCCACACATTCCAAGGGTACACACGGCTATGGCGGAATATGGGGCGGAGTGAATACAGGCGGACATCATAACCTGTTTTCATCGAATATAAGCCGCAATCCGAGAATTGGTGCAGGTGCAAGACCTGAAGGGAATACTCCCGATACGGAAGGGCTTGTGAATGTACGCAATAATGTAATGTATAACTGGGGCTCGCAGTCGGCATACGGCGGCGAAAACGGCTCGCGTGCGAATTTTATCGGCAACTATTATAAGCCGGGAATTGCATCAAAAAGAAGCGATTGCTTCTTTTCGCCTACTGCAACCACCTCGGACAGCACATCCCTGCCTGAAAACGGCGGCACAACCGGCGGCGGTGTGGGAAGAATCGGCTGGTCAACCACGCTGTATGCAAGCGGCAACGTGATGGAGGGCAATGCCGGAATCACAGAGGATAACTACAAGGGAATAAGACCGGGAAGTGACGTCACTGACTGGATATGGTGTAAGGATATTTCAGACGGAATTTATGTTGACGGTGTTTTAAAGGCGAATGACGAATATCTCGATGAATATCCGTTCATAACCCACGATGCAACGGCGGCATATAATGAGGTATTGAAATACGTCGGAGCATCATTAAAGCGTGATGCGATTGATGAGAGAATAATAAACAATGTAATAAACGGCACTGCACCTACGGGAAGTGTACACGGCGAAGGCCTTGTGGACACACCCGACGATGTGGGTGGATTTACTACAATATCGGGCGGTGCGAAGGAACGTGATACCGATAATGATGGAATAGTAGACTCAGCAGAGGCAAAATACGGGCTTAATCCTGAGCTTGCCGATTCGCTTACAAAGGCAGATGACGGATATACCCTGCTTGAAAAGTACGCAGAGGAGCTTGCAGTGCATGAGGGTATGGAAAAGGCAGACAAGACTGCCTTAAAGGAGCGTATTTATTTCGCACAGCAAATGGATAAATACGGATACACAAAAAAATCGTGGGATAATATGCAGTCTGCCCTTGAGGCGGCAGAGGAGGTTGCGGCGTTGGTATATGCACCGCAGATAGATATTGACAGTGCATATTATATGATAGATAATGCCTTATCAGAGCTTGAGCTTGATGAAAAATATGACCTGCGGGTGGCAATTGATGAGGCAATGACGATTGACTCTGCAAAGTATACAATGGACAGCTATTCTGCTCTTATGAAAGCGATTGATGCGGCACAGGCGGTATATAACGATGCGGCATATGTGCAGAGCGAAATCGACGAAGCAATATCGGCACTGGAGAGTGCGATTGAAAATCTTGAAAGTGAATATAAATATTACCTTGATGCGTTGATTGAGGATATATATACTCTTGCTCAGGCGGATTATACATATGAAAGTATGAACAGGCTTGTGACGGTACTTCGCAGTGCGGAGGAGGCACTTGAAAACGGTGATAATGCAGAGCTTGAAAGGCTATATAATGAGCTTAAGGCGGCATATGATTCACTTGAAATAGCAAAAACACGTACATTTTCGGGCGATTTTGAGGATTTTGTAAGCTTTAAAACAGTAAATGATATATACGGCGATTTTACCGTAGGAAACGGTGACGGTGAGACGGAAGTGACAGAGGGCTTTGGAGGAAATCCGACAAAGGCATTTGTTTTCCGTGACAATGCGGCAACGAGAATTGCACTCACACGTAAATTTGGCGAAAAGCTCAGCGGTGCGTTTTTCTATGAGGGTGATTTTTACTTTGAAAACGAGGTAAATACGCATAATATAATTCTGAGACTGAGTGATACAGAAAGCTATTTCACGCTGCTTATGAAAAAGAATGCATCGGGTGCAACGTTCAGGATTCAGTATTTTAATGAAGCAATTGATTTCCCTGCCACGATAGTCGAAGCGGACAGATGGCATCACGTGAGTGTGCTGTTTGATACGGAATCGAAGCGCTATTGTATATGGCTCAACAATCAGTTGATTGCAGAGGATATATTAAATGAAGCAGGCAGAGAGCTTGGCATAACAAGCTATGCCCTGGCGACGCCGGGCGGTTCAGTACAGACAATGGCAGTGGATAATCTCAAAAGCGCAGTGCTTAATGGAACGGGCTTTATCAATACCGTAACCGAAAAGTCGGGCGATACAGTGAGATTTACAGGAAACATTGCAAACTATGCCGAGGGTAAAAAAGCCAAGGCGATACTTGCAAGCTATGCAGATGGCAGACTTGTCGGTGTGGATTGCGAGGAAGTTGAGCTTGAAGCGGATGCGGTGAGTGAAAAGATTGAACTGATTACAAATCAGGGTGAAACGATAAAAACGTTTATATGGACGGATGAGATGACACCTGTAAAATAAATTTCATAATATTGTAGGGGCGATTCAGGAATCGCCCGCAAAATATGTGCAAAACAGCACAACCGGAAAGGAAAAACAATGAAAGACATAATAATTTTGGGAATAGAAAGCTCGTGTGATGAGACTGCCGCGGCGGTTGTGAAAAACGGACGTGAGATTTTATCAAATGTCATAAACACGCAGGTGGATATTCATAAGAAGTTCGGCGGAGTAGTGCCGGAGGTGGCATCACGCCGTCACATTGAAAACATTGATGACGTGATTGACGAGGCACTGTCGCAGGCGAACGTTACTTTTGATGACATAGATGCAATTGCAGTGACCTACGGTCCGGGACTTATCGGTGCATTGCTTGTGGGAGTGTCAGCGGCGAAGGCGATGGCATTTGCACTTGATAAGCCGCTTATTCCGGTGCATCATATCAAGGGACATATCTGTGCGAATTTCGTGGCACATAAGGATTTAGAGCCGCCGTTTACCTGCCTTGTGGCATCGGGCGGACACAGCCACATTGTGGAAATGGAAAGCTATACAAGCTGTAAAATCCTGGGCAGAACACGTGATGATGCGGCAGGCGAAGCATTTGACAAGGTTGCAAGAGTTTTAGGGCTCGGCTATCCGGGCGGACCGCTTATTGATAAGCTTGCGAAGGAAGGAAATCCGGAGGCGGTGAAGTTCCCAAGGGTTAAGATGGCAGAAAATTCGCTTGATTTCTCGTTCAGCGGAGTAAAGACTGCGGTTATAAATTATCTGCACAAGCTTGATCAGCTTGGTGAAAGCTATAACAAGGCAGATATTGCCGCAAGCTTCCAGGAGGCAGTGACGGACGTATTATGTGAGCATACGGTTGAGGCGGCAAAGCAAAACGGCTCAAAAATCATAGCACTTGCCGGTGGCGTTGCATCAAACTCGGCACTTCGTGAAAAGATGGCAAAGATGGCACAAGAACAAGGCATTGCAACTGTTTATCCGCCGCCTGTACTGTGTACGGACAATGCGGTAATGATTGCCTGTGCGGGCTACTACGGCTACTTAAACGGAGACAGAGCGGATATGACATTAAATGCTGTGGCGAGCTTAGACTTGGAAGGCTAAGGCTTTTAGATAATAGATAATAGATGTTGTGGATTTACTTCGTAAATCTCTGATTGGAAGGAATGTAATATGGAAAAATTACGTGTAAATCTTGGGGAAAATTCCTATGATATAAAATTTGCGGCGGATTTTGGCGGTCTTGCTTGTGCAATGTCTGAAATCAACGCACCTAAAAAGCTGCTTATTGTTACGGACAGTAACGTTAGAGAGCTTTATGCTGATGATGTAAGAAGCCTTCTTGCTGATGCCGGATATGACGTCAGTGTGTACGCATTTGAGGCGGGTGAGGAAAATAAGGGTATGGATTCTATCCTTGGCATCTGCGGTGCGTGCGTGGAAAATAAGCTTGACAGAAAAAGTATGATTGTTGCCCTGGGCGGCGGCGTTGTGGGCGATATGGCAGGCTTTGCGGCGGCGATATATATGCGTGGCATACGCTTTGTACAGCTTCCGACAACTCTGCTTTCGCAGTCGGACAGCTCGGTAGGCGGTAAGACGGGAATTGACTTTGCCGACAGCAAAAATATCCTGGGTGCATTCCATCAGCCTAAGCTTGTATACATAAATGTAAGTACTTTGAAAACTCTTCCGCCTGAGCAGTTCGTTTCGGGAATGGGCGAGGTTATAAAGCACGGAATTATACAGGATAGCGAATACTTTGAATATCTTATTAAAAATGCAGATAAAATAAAGAAGCTTGATGCAGATACGCTTATCTATATGGCGAAGGTCAACTGCTCCATAAAGGCAAGAGTGGTCGAGGAGGACGAAAAGGAAAACGGCTTAAGGGCAATATTGAATTTCGGACACACAATCGGTCACGCAGTGGAGTCGGCGTATAATTTCTCAAAAACTCACGGTGAATGTGTGGGCTTGGGAATGGTGAGTGCGTCATATATTGCAATGAAGCGTGGTATGATAAGCGAGGCACAGCTTAAGAGAATAGAAGAAATTCTTTCATTATATGATTTTAAGATACGTGTGGAGCTTGCGGATAATGATACTGTATGGGCATTTATGCAGAAGGACAAGAAAAAGCTTGAGGGCAAGCTAAAATTTGTGTTGCCCGTAAATATCGGAGAGGTAGTGCAGACAACGGACGTTACGGCTGAAGAGGTCTATGAGGCACTTGAATATATAAGATTATGATGAATTTGATTTTTGCCATAGCGGCGGCGGTGATTTTTGTATCGGACAGACTGTCAAAGCTGTGGGTGATGGGAAATGTGGAGCTTGGCGAACGCTTCTGGGGCATTGACGGGCTTCTGGGTTTTGTCTATGTGAGGAACGAGGGTGCGGCATTCTCGATTCTCAGCGGCAAGCTGGGGCTTTTGAGTATAATTTCAATAGTGTTCTGCATTGCGGTTGTGGCATACTGGATAATAAAAAAGCCCACGAATAAGCTTTTGTGTACTGCACTTACGCTTATGACCTCGGGTGCACTGGGCAATGCGGTGGACAGGGTGATGTACGGCTATGTTGTGGATTTCATCGCAACCGAATTTATTGATTTCCCTGTGTTTAACATAGCGGATATTGCAATAACCGTCGGTGCGGCACTGCTTGTGGTGTACGCATTCCTGTACGATGAAAAGGAGAAAAAATGATTGAAAGACTGACCGCACACGAGGCGGCGAGAATAGATAAATACATTGCCGATAATGCAGAGGAAATCTCAAGAAGCTTTGCCGCAAGGCTGTGCGAGGAAGGCAGGGTAACGGTAAACGGAAGGACTGTTGACAAGAAGTACAAGCTTAAGGGTGGCGAGGAGATAGAGATAGATATTCCGGAGCCGGAAACGGTTGAGGTAGTGGCGGAGGACATTCCGCTTGACATCGTTTACGAGGACGAGGACGTAATTGTTATAAATAAGCCGCAGGGAATGTGTGTACATCCGGCACCGGGCAATGAAAGCGGTACGCTGGTAAATGCACTGATGCACCATTGCGGTGAGTCGCTGAGTGCGATAAACGGAGTAATCCGTCCGGGAATTGTGCACAGGATTGACAAGGATACGTCAGGACTCCTGGTTGCGGCGAAGAATAACGAGGCACATCTGCACCTCAGCGACCAGCTCAAGGAAAGGAAGGCACTCCGCAAGTATAATGCACTTGTGAACGGAAATATCCGTGAGGACAGCGGCACAATAGATAAGCCCATTGCAAGACATCCCAACGACAGGAAGAAAATGGCAATAGTCCACGGCGGCCGTGAGGCGGTTACGCATTTTAATGTGCTTGAGCGTTATAACGGCTATACATTGGTTGAATGTATTCTTGAAACGGGCAGAACTCATCAGATAAGGGTGCATATGGCATCAATCGGGCACAGTATTGTCGGAGATAAGGTATACGGGGCGAAAAAAGAGCGTTTCAAGCTTGACGGACAGCTTCTTCACGCCCGTACTATCGGATTTGTACATCCCAAAACGGGTGAAACAGTGCAGTTTTCGTCAGAATTACCGAAGTATTTTGAGGACGTGCTTAAAAAGCTCAGATAAGGTGATTTTTTGCGGAAATTATAAGATATTACATTCCGTAATATGTTTGTTAAAGATAACTAAACAAACAAAGAGATTTTTGGTTATTATGAGACTTACATTTTCTGAAAAAATATGTTATTATATTAGCAGTAAGAAAAACATCGGCTCTTTTTGCGTGGTGTTTTAAAGGGTGGCTGTGAAAAAATATTACATATTTACGGCTGCCGGATAATTTTAATTTTTTTCTATAACGAGAGGGGAAATAGTAAAATGGCAGATTTACAGTTAAAGCACATTTACAAAAGATACGCAGGCGGCGTTACAGCTGTAAGCGATTTCAGCATTGATATCGAAGATAAGGAATTCATCATCCTTGTAGGACCGTCAGGTTGTGGTAAGTCAACAACATTAAGAATGATCGCCGGTCTTGAAGAGATTTCAGAGGGTGAGTTATATATCGGCGGAAGACTCGTAAATGACGTAGCTCCGAAGGACAGAGATATCGCAATGGTATTCCAGAACTACGCTCTTTATCCGCATATGACAGTATTTGAGAACATGGCATTCGCTCTTAAGCTCAGAAAGACTCCGAAGGATGAGATCAAGAAGAGAGTACACGAGGCTGCTAAGATTCTCGATATCGAGCACTTATTAGACAGAAAGCCGAAGGCTTTATCAGGTGGTCAGAGACAGAGAGTTGCTATGGGTCGTGCTATCGTACGTTCACCGAAGGTATTCTTAATGGACGAGCCGTTATCAAACCTTGATGCTAAGCTCAGAGTTGCGATGAGAACAGAGATCAAGAAGCTTCACAACAAGCTCCAGACAACATTCATCTACGTAACACATGACCAGACAGAGGCTATGACAATGGGTACAAGAATCGTTGTTATGAAGGACGGTTTAGTACAGCAGATTGATACACCGTCAAACCTCTACAATAAGCCGTGCAACAAGTTCGTTGCTGAGTTTATCGGTTCACCGCAGATGAACTGCATCCTCGCTACAATCAAGAAGGAAGGCGAGAATGTATACGCTTGCTTCGGTAAGGATAAGATTCTTCTTCCGGAAGGCAAGGCTAAGAGCCCGGCATTAGCTCCGTATCTTGGTAAGGAAGTTTATATCGGTATCAGACCGGAGAACATTCACGATGATCCGATGTTCTTATCAGCTAACCCGGAAACAAAGTGTTCAGCATACGTTGAAGTAACAGAAATGATGGGTTCAGAGACATACCTCTACTTAACTATCGCAGGTACACAGTTCACTGCAAGAGTAAGCCAGAATTCAACAGCTAAGATTAACGAGACAATCGAGGTTGGTTTCGAGGCTAATAAGCTCCATATGTTCGATAAGGATACAGAGGTTGCTATCTTAAACTAATTTAAAAATCCAAAGTGCCGCTTGAAAAAGCGGCACTTTTTATATGAAATGTACAATTTTTGAAAAAATCAAAAAAAATGAAAAAAAGTGTTGACAAAATGAAATTCATCTGTTATAATAATTTATGTTGTTGAGAAATACAACAAAATGCCGATGTGGCGGAATAGGCAGACGCCCGGGATTTAAAATCCCGTGTCCATTGCGGACGTGCCGGTTCGACCCCGGCCATCGGTATTGAGCCAAGCACAATGTGCTTGGCTCTTTTTTTACTTTATTTTAAGATTTTACTTCAGTAGGCGAGTATCCGGTATACCGTTTGAAGGTACGGTAAAAGGTTGAATAATCGTTGAACCCGCATAATTTTGGTATATCCGCAGGAGTGCGTCCGCTTAGCAGCAATTCTCTTGCACGTGCTACACGTTGCAGATTTATATATCCCTTTATTGTCATTCCCGTATCTGTGCGGAAAATATGGCAAAGGTGATATTTGCTCAGGAAGAAATGTGCAGCAATCGTATCAAGCGAAATCGGGCTGTCAAGATTTTGTATAATATACTCCTTTATATCCAGAACTATCGGCTTTTCTTCAAAATATGAGATAACCTCCGATTCAGAAATCGTATTCATTACAGCAACAAGCTGAAGTGAATATGTGCGGAACATAAAATCATCCATTACGGAATCACGTTTGAGATGATTTCTTACATTCATAAAATATGAACCAAGATTATGTTTTTTTACAATTTCAGAAGGTATTCTATTGCAGTTATTGCACAGGTTATTGATGAAATTGTTGCGAAGCTCCTGAGGGAGTGTTTCAATCAGATTCTGCGAAACCTGAATAAAGTGTCTTGAATAAATTGCTTCCGAGTTAAAGGAAATTCCGTGCTCCTGCCCGGGTGCGGTTATAAAAATATCACCCGAAGCGGCTTTGTAAAGACGGTCGCCGACAAGATAGGAAATATCGCCGTCTATCAGATACAGAAGCTCGTAATATTTATGCGTATGCAATTCCAGCTTGGGCGGCTTTGCAGATACATATGAATACAGATAATCCTTGGTCTTAAAAGATGCAGGCTCCATATTAAATCCTCCTTTTATACTCCGATGCGTTAATTATAGCACAAAACCGCAAGAAATGCAATAGCAATAACAATAATAGCTATATATTTTTTGACGGTTTTGTGCTAAAATAATAATATCCAAAAATATTTTTCAAAAAAGGAGTGCATTTTTATGAAACGAACAATTTCGATTATGCTCACATTGGCGATGTGTGTGCAGTTGTTGCTTTCATCAGTGACGGTTTTTGCTGAAAATGAAGTAACAATCAAGTATGAAGCTCCGGAATCACCGGCAGTTACATACAACATGAACCTTGACTGGAAGTGCTTCGAAACACATTCAGACAAGGAAATCTGGACAGCTATGGCATTAGCTGACAAGGATGGAAAGAAGTTCTATGAAAAGGATTACGATGACAGTGAGTGGGAAACAGTAAGTATTCCGCATGCTATCAATGGCGACGATGCGTTCATGAACAGAGTAGTTGACGCAGGTGGCGGTCTTGAAAGAGAAGTAATTCTTTACAGAAAGACATTCACAGTTCCGCAGATTACAGAGGGCGGCAAGGTATTCTTCGAGCTTGAAGGTATCAGACAGTCAGCTTACGTTTGGGTGAACGGTCAGGAAGTGGGCTACTATGAGGCAGGTATCACAGCGTTCGGATTTGATATCACAAGCTTTATAACACCGGGCGAGGCAGCAGTTATCGCTATCTGTGAGGACGGTACAACAGGAAGAGGAACATCAGGCAGAATCCCTTATGAGACGGTACCGGGACAGCCGTGGGGCTCAAGCTATACACCGGATAACTACAAGACAACAGTAGGTACAGGTGCACAGTTCCAGTGGAACACAAAGGACTTTAACGAGCCGCAGCTTGGTCTTATCTATGATGCATATCTCCACGTAACAGGTGCAGTATATCAGACATTACCGTTGTACAACAACTTAAAGACAACAGGTACATATATTTATGCTGACGATTTTGATATCAGAAACAACAAGGCTACTATCAATGTCAAGTCAGAGGTAAGAAACGAATCAGCAGCAGACGGCAGCTATACATTAGAGGTTGCAGTAGTTGATGCAGATGGCGTACTTGCATATAACTTCACAAGTGTTGCAGTTGAGGTTAAGCAGGCAACTGACAAGGGCGTTGTTTATGAAACAGCAGTAGAAAGCGATGTATACGACCAGGCTAATATCGACAACCCGGTTGGTCTTACAAAGGTAAATACACCGGACGTAACATACATCGAGGCAAGCTATGAGGCAGCAGATGTAAAATTCTGGTCAATTGATACTCCGTATCTCTACACAGTATATACAATCTTAAGAGATGCAGACGGTAATGCTGTTG
>JAZQHZ010000298.1:0-1820 GCA_045540855.1 Clostridia bacterium | reverse complement strand
AACTCAGACGGTTGGAACTGTATCGGTGAAACGGAAGGTGATGTCGATATGGTACAGTCAGTTGCTGAGGTTATTATAAGAAATACATCCGAGGAAGGGCAGAAGGCGGACTTCTGGGATAAGGCAGAACAGAATCTGTTGCTTGCATTGATACTCTATGTACAAAGTATGCGTGATCCCGTAACGAATGAGCTGTTACCTATACAGGAGCGGTCGTTAGGCACGATATATAAAATGCTCTCTACCGAGGGTGCAAAGAGCCTGGATATGAAATTTCAACGCTTACCGCTGGACCATCCTGCAAGAGCACCGTATGGAATATTTAAGCAGGCGGCAAGTAATCTTTGGGGTAATATTTTTATTGGTCTTGGCTCAAGGCTGAATGTGTTTCAGAACAAGCTTGTTGATACTATCACGAAATACCACGATATAGATATGGAGCTGCCGGGTAAGCAGCCGTGTGCGTATTTCTGTATCATTTCAGCACAGGATACAGCGTATGAATTTTTATCGTCACTCTTCTTTTCACTGATGTTCAAGAAGTTATCCGACTATGCAAGAAAGCATGGTGATGAAAGAGGAAAGCTGCCTGTTGAGGTGAATTTCATCCTCGATGAATTTTGCAATATCGGAAGAATTCTGGACTTCAAAAAGACTATTTCCGTTGTGCGAAGCTACGGTATGAACTGCTACGTAGTGGTGCAGTCGATTGCTCAGCTTGCTGACAGATATCCTGTAAAGGAATGGGAGGAGATAGTCGGCAATTGTGATAGCCAGTTGTTCTTGGGCTGTAATGACTCTATGACAAGTGAGTTTATATCAAAACGGTGCGGAAATATAACAATTCAATTGACAAACAGTATGGCGCCGCAGACACCATTGTTCTCGCCGATTACAAAAGAGGTGACGGGTTATCGACAAACAAAGTCAAATAACACAAGACCGCTTATGTATCCGGAGGAAGTGTTGCAGCTTGATAACAGGGAATGTCTGCTGCTTATACGAGGTCAGAAGCCGCTGAAGGCGTTTAAGATAATCCCTGACGAGCTGTCGGCATATACGGAGCTGGAGTATGTACGGGTAAGTGAATACATTCCGCAATGGCGCGAAAAGGAGGAAAAGCAACATCAGGAAAAGACAGAGCAGGTATATGAGACTAAAATCATATATGAGAGACCAATACAAAATACGGTAAGGATTACGGTTGAAGATTCCACAACATACGATCCGCAAAATCCGGATGAGTATGTAGAGACGGATGTTGATGATATATTGAACGGATAAAAATATAACAATTTTGACCTCATAGGTTAAAAATACTATAAAAATTTGAGGAGACAACTAAAATGGACGTATATAAAATAAACGATATAATAAGCTGTGAGTTTTTAAAAATACCCAAGACGATGTTTGCAAATGAAAAATACCGCAAGCTGTCCTCGGATGCAAAGCTTGCATATGCACTATTATATGACAGGCTCTCACTGTCAAAGCTGAACGGATGGATAAATGAGAATGACGAGGTGTTTTTGATATATACCCGTGAAGCGATTGCAGAGGATTTGGGAATTACATATAAGAAAGCAATATCGGCGTTCAGGGAGCTTTCAGAAGCAAATCTGATAGCGGATGAGCGTTGCGGACGTGGCATGGCAAACAGGATATATATTGTCAAACCGGAACTGTCGGCAGCTGATGCAAAGGAGTATGTGAGCCGTGAAAATTCAAGAACTGCCGAATCGGCATATCAGAAAAATGAGCCGGAAGAGAAGGACTGCGAAAATAACACATCAGGTGAAAGTGTAGGATTTTCAGATATG
>JAZQHZ010000297.1:0-10416 GCA_045540855.1 Clostridia bacterium | reverse complement strand
GGTGCACTTTTTTGAGCGAGCGTCAGCAAGGGAGATTTTCAAGAGGGAAATTCCCTCTTGAACGGCACTCTTTTTCGTTCTTTTTCTGTTGCTGATGACAGAAAAAGAACCGGGGATATACGACGTAAGCAATTAAAACTGAACGTCTTGGGGCAGAGCCCGTTTGAATCGTTTGGATAAGTGCAAACTCCCCGATAAACCCAAATTTACCAATTCCACACAAAAAACGGACTTAGGCATACTAAGTCCGCTGATAATTCATCCTTTGATTGCTGCTTCCGCTACACACTCGTCCTGATTAACCAGACGTGCAGCATCTGCTACATTTACTTTTTCTATGGCATCGAGAATTGCCATGGCTCTTTGACAGCCATCATCTACCCATTCATCGAAAACCGCTTCTATACCCAAATTAAAATCAAACTTCATAGCACGTCACCTCGAAGTGTGGGATTTATACAGGTAGCTACACCCGTATATCTATATTGTAACACACTTTTTTATCAATTGCAAGTGTTTTTTTACATTTTCCCAAAAAAATATGAGCTTCTTTTACGAAGCTCATATTCCTTAATATCTGTTTCTTATTTTTTTCGTTATATAATTATACAACAGCATAGCCGCAAGCAATACTAAAATTGCTCCGCTTGTTATATATATCCACGGCTCAACCGAGTTTTCAATCTTTAATGTCTCCCACAAAGAGTTTTGCAGGCTCAAGGTTTCGGGATCAAGATTTTCAAAATATGAGGTGTGGAAATCCACGCTCTGCGGATATAAAATATCCATTGCCTCCTCGTTCCAGTCGAGCATATCCTCAATATATGTCTCATTTGAAACAACATTTTCATTCGGTGATGAATATGCAATGTATTCTGCATTTGCCACTGCAATTTCATCCGAAAGCATAAAATTGATATACCTCTCAGCAAGCTCTTTATTTTTTGCACATTTCGGAATACACATTGAGTCTACGAATACATTTGTTCCCTCTTCAGGATAATAGAATTTCAGGCTGTCATTTCCGTCGTACATTACAAGATAGTCGCCTGCATAGTACGGTGCAATCGCCGCCGAGCCGTTTTTCATCTTGTTGAAAATTTCGTCCATTACATAGCTCTGCACCAACGGCTTTTGCTTTTTCAGCTTTTCAACCGCCTTTTCCCACACCTCTACGTCCGTTGAATTTACGTCATCGCCTGCTGAATAAATAGCCGTCGCAAAGGCATCTCTCGGGTTATTGAACTGCAGAATCTTGCCCTTGTATTTCTCATTCCACAATAAATCCCAGCTTCCGATGTCCTCCTCGTCAACCATTGTTTCATTATAAATAATTCCTACCATTCCGTAGGTATACGGGATACTGTATTCATTATTCGGGTCAAAGAAGAGATTTTTATAATTCTCCTGCACGTAGCTGTAATTCGGAATATTGTTGAAATCAAGCTTTAAAAGCATATCCTCTTCAATCATTCGCTCGATCATATAGTCAGACGGAATGATTACATCATATGATGCTGAGCCGCTTTTAAGCTTGTTATACATATCCTCATTGCTCGCAAAGGTTGTATAATTTACCTTTATCTCCTCACCGAACTCATCAAGATAATACTTTTCAAATTCCTCATTTACATTCAGTGTGCCCTCTGAGCCGTCTGAAATGTATTGTCCCCAGTTGTATACATTGAGAGTAAGCGTTTCTTTTTTCTCGCCACAACCGCAAAGCAACAGCGCCGCAACAGATACGGTTAATAATAATTTTCTCATTTTATTGTCACCTGCCTGTCTGCGGTTTTTCCCTTTGATGAAATATTTGATAACAGCAACAGGATTGTTACCGCCGCAATCATAAGGGTTGAAAGTGCGTAAATATCCGGCTTAACCTCTTTCTTTGTCATTGAATAGATAAGAAGAGGAAGCGTCTGGAAATCGTTTCCCGTTGTGAAATAGCTTATTACGAAATCGTCAAGCGAGAGTGTGAATGCAAGAATAAAGCCCGATAAAACTCCTGAGAATATATTGGGAAGCTCTACCTTGAAGAACGACTGAATCGGTGTACATCCCAGATCCATCGCCGCCTCCGGCAATGCCTTATTCATCTGTAACAGCTTCGGTCTTACTGATAAAATCACATACGGCAGACAGAACGTCACGTGTGCGATTAAAAGTGTTGAAAAGCCAAGCTTATCCTCGCTTCCTAAAATCGTTCCCACAAATACAAACAGAAGCATCATTGAAATACCGGTTACTATATCCGGATTCATCATCGGAATGTTTGTGAGTAACAATAGAGTGCTTTTTGAGAAATTTCTTCTGAACTTATTCACACCCACTGCCGCTGCAGTTCCTATCACTGTTGAAATTGTAGCCGCACTTATCGCAAGAATAAGTGTGTTTTTCAGTGCATTAAAGGTATCGGGGCTATTGAAAAGCTCCTTATACCAATACAGTGACAAGCCTGTCATACCGCCGGTATTGCTTGTGCTGTTGAATGAAAACAGCATAAGCACAATTATGGGGATATATAAAATTATAAACACTAACGCTGTGTAAACCTTTGAGAGTGTTTTCAATTCTCCTCCCCTCCTTCCGCAGCAGTGAACCTGTTCATTATCGCAAGCGAAATAAGTACCAGAATCATCATCACAAGTGAAATTGCCGCACCTACATTATAGGTGGCACTGTTCTGGAACTGTCTTTCTATTGTATCACCGATAAGCTCAAACGTACCGCCACCCAGCTTTTGCGAAATATAGAAGGTGCTGATTGACGGAACGAATACCATTGTTATGCCCGAAATAATACCGGACGATGAAAGCGGCAGAATCACCTTTGTAAGTACCTTTAAATTACTGCAGCCGAGGTCTGATGCCGCCTCCAACAGATTATTGTCGATTTTCGATATGGTGGTATAAATCGGCAGTACCATATACGGCAAAAAGTCATAAACCATACCGAATATTACTGCACCCTTGGTGCCTATAAGATGTACCTTTGAGATATTTAAGTACCCTAAAACGGTGTTTAAAAATCCGCCATCGTCCATAATTGCCATCATTGAATATGTTCTTATAAGAAGATTGGTCCACATCGGGAGCATAATAAGCATTACCATTATCCTCTGCGATTTTTCTCTGCTTCTTGCAATGATATACGCAAGCGGATACCCTACAATGAAGCATATAAATGTGGCAATAATTGAAAGGCTTATTGACAGTGTGAATGTTCCTACGTGCTCACTTAGTGCAAATATATTTTCAAACGTGAAATTACCCTCGTAATTTGTGAAGGTATAATATATTACAAACAGCAGCGGAGCAACTATGAACATAACTGTCCACACGATATGCGGTGCTGCCGCATATCTTCCCAGTCCTGTTTTTGTCTTGTTCATTACAAAATCCTCCGCATCAATCCTCTACTGTTTCGGTGTTCGACAACTCCTCAATCTCATCACTGAAGGTTGAATAGTCACCGAACTGTCCTGAATATTCTGATTTCTTCATTATATGAATTGCGTCAGGCTCTATATATACTCCGATTTCAGCATCAACACCAACATAGTCCGTTGACTGTATCATCCACTTGAAGCCGTCTATATCCACGATTATTTCATAATGCACACCCTTGAAGGTAACGGAGGTGACAGTACCTGTGAGCATTCCGTCCTCTTTTGCAACTACGTCCACGTCCTCCGGACGTACTACAACGTCAACCGGCTCGCCCTTTTTAAAGCCCGCATCCACACACTTGAAGGACTTACCTGAGAATGTAACGTCATAATCGTCGTTCATTACTCCGTCCACGATATTACTCTCGCCTATAAAGTCTGCTACGAATGCGTTCACCGGCTCATTGTAAATATCAGTCGGTGTGCCAATCTGCTGAATCTTACCCTCAGCCATTACCACAACCACATCTGACATTGATAATGCCTCTTCCTGGTCGTGAGTTACGTAAATGAATGTAATTCCCGTCTGCTTCTGGATTTTCTTGAGCTCGTTCTGCATATCCTTACGGAGCTTTAAATCCAGGGCACCAAGCGGCTCGTCAAGCAGGAGCACTCTCGGATGGCTTATCAATGCACGTGCAATGGCAACTCTCTGCTGCTGACCGCCTGAAAGCTTTGTTACATTCTTTCTCTCAAAGCCCTTTAAGGCAACCAGCTCAAGCATTTCCTTCACACGCTTTATAATTTCATCATTCGGTCTCTTCTGGACACGCAAAGCGAACGCAATATTCTCAAATACATTCAAATGTGGGAACAGTGCGTATTTCTGGAACACTGTATTCACGTGTCTCTTATGTGCCGGCACGTCATTTATATTTTTTCCTTCAAACAGAACCTCTCCTTCATCGGGAGTTTCAAAACCGCCTATCATTCTGAGCGTTGTGGTTTTACCGCAGCCCGACGGTCCTAAAAGAGTTACAAATTCCTTATCATAAATATCAAGGTTAATTGAACTCAATACCTTTTCGTCCTCAAATTCCTTTGAAATGTTCTTTAATTCGATAATTTTCTTCATATCCGACACTTCCTTCACCACAAAAATAAAAACGGTAAGCAATGCAAATACATCGCTTACCGTGAAAAATCAAAATATGCCAAAAATACTGTCAGCTTGCATATTTTTTAAGATAGGCTTTAGAGCTTAAAGTAAAGATTGCTTCCGCGTACTCTTATTGACCGTTTCACAAGTCGATGTGTGCTTTGCACATGGTTATAAAGTAACCAACTTATAAAATTTGAGCTTTTAACTCAATCAATAATGCAGTTATAAACTGCCAACCGATTCTTTATCGGCGTTCGGCGTTCGACCCGGCTGTCCGTGTGGCCTTAGCTTGCAAAAGTGCAAGCGGTCGTATATCCCCACCCTTGGAAATCCTATCATATAAATATATGCTTCCAAATGCTGATGATACGCTTAGTATATCACATTTTTCTGCTTGTGTCAACAATATTTTTATACTTTTGCAGATTTTTACTTATATATATGCTCTATCTTTGATGTTACCGGCTCCATAGTATCTGCACCGTCCCAGAGGTATGCAGATGCACTTACCGTATTTTCATCCTTTGTGATTTTTATCTCACTTTCCTTCGCTACCTCTGCCTTTATGAGTTTGCCCTGTGCATCGTACTGTGCAGTTATTATTTTGCACTCAGCCTGTGCATTTTCTACCTTTGCCGTCTCGCCGTCAAATGTAAATGACATCTGCGGCTTCTCCTCGCCTATCTCATACATCTCGAAATCAGAGAAATACAGTCTGCCAACATCTGTCCACGCAAACATACTGATGAGTATATGGTCTGCACCCTCCGGAATTGTGAATACATATTCCTTGTGGTTCATACCCTTATCATAGTCCATATCGTCCCTTGTACGCTTAACTGCTGACTGCGTTTCGTTACTCCACGAATTCTGACCGCCGTAGGTAACATAGTCCATAAAGGTTGTGTTATTGAAGTTTCCGTATGAAACTCCCTTAACCGGCACAAACGCACTCATAAATGCTACATTTGAAATCGCTGCACCTGTGTTATAGGCATAGAATGACAAATAATATTGCTTGCCTGCCTCAACCGGAATAAAACGTCTTAATGTGCTTGCCGCACCGCCGCCTGCCGAGGCTGTGTTTGTAATTGCCTTACCGTTGCCGTGAATATAGGTTGCATTGGTTGAAAGTGTTCCTGCAAATTCGCCTCCGTTTGCGGCATTTGTCCAGTCAGTAAAGCCGTTTGCGAAATCACCGTTTGTGATTAAGTTATCGCCTACAAACGGCATTTTTGTGTAAACAGCTGTTAATACCGTTCCGTTTTCAATCATTGCAGTGAGAGTTGATTCTTCCTTGTTAAGGCTGTATTTTGAGCCATTGAAATCAATGCTCTCCGGTGCTGAATATGTATAGAAATATCCCTTATTAACGTCAGTTAAGGTTATTGTATCAGCAACGGCATTTCCGTTTTCATCCACAAAATTCACCTTTGCCTCTACGCCCGAAGCCTTGCTTATACCAACGGCATAGATATAATCTCCGTTCTTAGTAAACTCAATTTCTGTACCGTTTAACATTACCTTTTCAGTATCCGGTGCGTATATCTTTACTGCATTCGTGTCGGTCTGCGGCTTTAATTCCTCACCGAAAATTTCGGTTGTTGTGCCTGCTAATCTGATTCCGATTGAAGAAAGTGTTTCTGAAGCACGGATATAGTCCTTGCCGTCCACGCTGAGCAGGCTTCCTTCTACAATACCGTTATAAATTGAGCCGGTAAATGCCGCTTTTCCGTTTGTATACGCATTCCCAAACTCACCGCTTGCAGTGTCGGTATTTTTTATGTAATACTGTGTTCCGTAGATTTTAACCGCAGTTGCACTGTTGTCCTTCACACTGTCGCTTATGCTCAGAGTCGAGCTCTTGCCCGGCTTCAGCGGCTCAAGTGCAGTTGTGAATTTCACCTCTTTACCCGTCTTTTCAAAGGATGCGTATTCACTGCTTGCTACAAGTCCGTAGTCCGCACTGAAATATCCGTCACGAATCTGTGCCGCCGTATCAGCATTTGCAATACGTACATTCGCCTTATCCTTGAATAAGGTATTCATTGACTGTCCGTTAATCGACGGATTCGATGACGGCATAAAGTGCCAGTTCTGTCTGTATGTATGGCTTGCACTGCCTGTTATATAGTCCTCAACAAGCGTTGCACTGCCGTTATTTTTGAAGAAAAGTACGTTTCTTGTATGCTTCACTCCGCTATAACCGTTCTGTATTGATGATGCGAAGGTAAACATACCGTTGTCCGCAAGCACTATATCACTTGCCGCCGCAGAGTGTGCACCCATATTCACACCCACTGCCTCAATAGTATTATGTGCCGCCGCTGTACGGAGCTGATCATAAATATTATTTGTTGTACTGTAACTGTAACGTCCGCTGTCAACCAATAACGGCTGACCGTAGGCATACATCAATACCTGATTTGAGTCCGGGTGATAGTGTCCGTCACCGGGATTGTTCACGAATGATACATATGTGCTTTCCTGCGGATTCCAGCCCGTACGCATATACACTGAATTTGACTCAGGATAGAATGCCGATTTGTTTTCTGCATAGGTGCTGTCTCCGTTTACATAGGCATTAAGCACCTCATCGTCCAGAAACTCTGCAAGTCGCTTAAATTCCGGCATCTTATTACGGTAGTTTGAATCGCCCACGTTGGTATCAAAGCCGTCCGGGAAGAATGAGTTCATTGCATAACGTGTTGCATAGCGGAGCTTTAATAAGAACTCATCACTCATCGGATTTCCTGCCTTATCTGCCATTATCGCACAGTCACCGAAAAGCTGTGCACACCACTGTGCGTATGACGGACCTGCCTCTGTAAAGCTCATATCGGCATTATAGAGTAAATCCATAGTGTATTCCACGTTATACTCCGCCTTGTCACGCCACGTATCGTGCGTGTTAAGCTCGCACAGATATTCCGTTGCCTTAAAGAAGCCTGCATTAGCTACTATTCGCCAGTTACTCCACCACGGCTTGCCGCTTGCAATGTCAAGACTGTTCAGATATGCACAGTCGCCCTGCATAAAGGTTATGATTTTATAGAAATCGTCTGCTCTGTCATCAAATACGCCCGTAGGTAAAAGTGCGTCAATGATATCTACCCAGCGGTTTAATCTTTCGCCTGTTTCAAGTGTTCTCGGATAGCCATAGTTCATCTGTGATGCAAAGGCACTCATCAGATCAACAAGCTTGTCACCGAACTTCTCACCCGGATACATGCTTGCATACGGATGCTCTGCATTATATTTTTCAGGATTTTCAAGATATGACAAATATTCATATGCCATAGGCTTTCCGAACCAGAAACGTGCGGTTACATTGTGATATTCGCTGTCCGCATTCGGTGCCGAAGCATTCCACGTTGGTACATCTGCATTTTCATATGAATATATGCTTCCTCTTGTAAGTGCCCACGTAAGCTTGTTTTCGTCCCAGATTGTATCGCCTACGTTTATCACAAGCACATCTGTTGAGCCGGTTGCACCTGCCTCCTGTGCAGCACTTACAACAAGCTTTGCACTGACTATATTTAAATTCTTAGCCTCATCAAGCGGGAAATTGATATATGTTCTTCTTGATTCCGTTCCTGTCGAGTCAGATCCTGTACCGTCCTCATATACGAGAAGCTCTGTTGCACTGCCGTAGGTTGTACCGGTGTTCTTTGAGCTTATGTATGTATCCGCATTCGCTGCAATTTCTATCGAGCGTTCAAGCTCTGTTGTACCTGAAGGCGAAGGAACTGTCTGCTTGAAGGTTATAACAAGCTTAGGTGCATTTTCCGTTTCCTTTGACTGTATTGAAACAAGATTTGATTTCTTGTCGCCTGCAAAAAGCATAAATGACACAGCACCGTTGTTAAGCTCTGCAACTACACGCTCTGTAACATCAACCTCATAATCCGTATAGGTGCCTTCGCTATCTGCTCTGAATTCACCCTGCCACATATCAAACTCATACGGACCTGTCAGGATATTTCGCATAGGAAGAACAGCCATTCCGTAGTTTTCGTCAGCATTGCTTATGCCAAAGCCGAGAGCCTTTCCGTTGGCGTTTCTCTGCTTGTAATATTTCACAAGCTCCGTCTTTGCCGCCGCATAATCGCCCGAATCCGCCGCAGTCTTGACTGCCGAAAGCTCTTCATACTGAGCATAATTCAAGCCGCTAAAAAAAGTCTTTTCATTTGCCGTTGCCGCATCCACGCTCACTGCACCTCCTGCCATTGATAATAATACCGACTGTGCAAGTATTAGTGATATTATTTTCTTGAATTTCATATATGTTTCCCTCCGTTGTTCATTTACTGTAAATATTCATTATATTATTCAGTAGCATCTGAACCATAGTATCTTTTAACACCCAATCCGCTTCGTGAAATTATCATTTCACCAAATTCTCCCTGCATAAGCTCCGCAAAGGCATCAACTCGCGGATTATTTTCACCGTCACGAATTACCGCATAGTAGCTTGTTGTATAAGGATATGTTCCATTGGCAATAGTTTCTTCGGTCGGAGCAATTCCGTCAATACTCATAAATTTTAAATCGAAAGGACCCAAGACCGACGAATTGACTAAATAGTAATAAAATAAACTATATCCAATCGCATATTTACCTTCGTTGGTTCTGTTATAATAATTCACATCTGTCAGAATACTTGACATCATAATAGATGTACGTTCTCTAGATATATTCTCATTTATTTCTTTTCCATTCAAAATAAACTTTTCCATCTGAGCATGACTTCCGCTATCTTCATTTCTGCAATAAGCAACGAGTGTCGCATCATCGCCGCCAAGTTCTTTCCAATTGGTTATTCCGTCATTTACATAGATATTGTGAAGCTGTTCTGTGGTAATGTTATCAACCTTATTATTTGTTCCGGTAAAGAAAATAAGTGCCTCATCTGCAATTGGTATAAACTTAAGCTTTACATTTCTCTCCTCTGCATAACTCAGCACGTCTTCTCCCGCATCAGGAACGAATATCATTTCAACTTCTCCGTCAATCAAACGTTTGTATGATTCAACTGTCTTACTGTGTGCCTTTGGAAAATCAGGATGATTGCCAGAGTTTTGATAGTATGAATAGTATATATTTTGTGTTATTTCATAGGTTGATGTCGAGCCATCCAAAACAGGTATTTCTATTTGCGGAGCAGTTTCACGTCTTATTGCCGGTGCATTATTTTCAAAAAAGGTGCGAATAAATTGATATAAAAGCTGACAGCACTCATCTCTCGTCACAGCTCTTTGTGGATGCCAAAACAATTCGTCATCAGAAGTATCCATAAAGTCATGGTCAATAACCTCCGTCAAAAGATAATATCCCTGTGTACTTAATGCTTTATATGCAACCTTTGCATAGTCAGATACTTTATCTAAATCCTTGTACTTAGAAAAATCCATTTCCGTTTCCTGCGGTTCAATTTTTCCCATATCCAAAAGCATACGGAAAGTCATTGCAACAAGTTGTTCACGAGTAATAGCCGAATCAGGATTAAAGCTTGTATCATTCATAAATACACCTTTATCCACAAGCGACATAATATACTCTTTCGCCCAATGCTTTTCGGAAACATCTTCAAAACAAGATACGGATTGAGTTTTTGAAACATCAAACATTCTTGCAAAGATTGCTGCCATCTCTGCTCTTGTAAGTTCTTTATCAGGCTTGAATGTACCGTCCTCAAATCCTACTATAATTTCTCTTGCTGAAATCTCGTGTATATGACTTTCATATATATACCATCTCTCCAAATCTTTGAAGGGCGACTTGTAAGTCACCTTTTCAATAATAAAATCCCGGTTGTTCGGAAGATAAGCATAGCTATATCCGTCAAGAGGTCCGATTG
>JAZQHZ010000296.1:0-4226 GCA_045540855.1 Clostridia bacterium | reverse complement strand
ATTGACGTGTTTGATAGTGAAGTGGTTCGATTTATTTATTCTCAAAATAGAACAATGAGATATGTTGTATTGAAAAATGAAAAAGGTTATTTCACTTTTCGACTTGAAGCTATATATCAGCGTGATGAAGACGAATGGAAATATATTTTCAGTGAAGACAATTCGCTTCCGGCCTTTTGGGAGCCGGCATATTGCGGTAGCAATAAATCTATATTTGCAACAGAGGAAGAAGCAATAAATGAATTGAAAAATGAGGGGGACATATAAAAAACATTTTATGTAACAGAGTTATTTCTTAGAAATTATTTTTGAATATTGTTTGATTTTAAAGGAAAGTGAAGATTAGCAATGAAAAAACTAATATCAACATTATTATGTGCATTTGCACTGTCCACAACAACGGCTATGGCTCAATCTGATGTTGTATTAAGCCTTCAGATTGATAACCCGATAATGCAGGTAAACGGAGTGCAGACAGAAATTGACGAGGGAAGAGGGACAACACCTGTTATAACAAATGGGCGTACCTTAGTGCCGATTCGTGCAATAATCGAAGCATTCGGTGGCAGTGTAGCCTGGGACGGCGATACACAAACGGTTTCTCTCGCTATGCAGGATGATTCAATTAACCTTGTAATAGATAGCAATACCGCATATCTAAACAATGTAGCATACACGCTTGATGTAGCACCGACAATTATAAACGGCAGAACTATGCTGCCGATACGCTTTGTATCGGAGGGCTTTAACTTAGGAGTTGCGTGGGACGGCAAATCACAGACTGTGAGCATCATACGTGATAGCTTGAATGATAGTGAATATGAAGCACTTATGAGTACTATACCGCCATATTCGGGAAATGCATATGTTACACTGAATAATAATGTTCCGTACTTTAAGGATTATGAAATTATCGGCGGTTCGTTTGAGTATTACAGCGAGCTTGATGAGCTTAACAGATGTGATGTTTGTATTGCCTCAATCTCAACCGACCTTATGCCCACAGAGGACAGAGGAAGTATTTCATCCGTAACGCCGACAGGCTGGCAGAGCGTGACGTATGAAAATGTGTCGGGTAAGTATCTTTATAACAGATGTCACCTCATAGGCTTTCAGCTTACGGGCGAGAATGCAAACGAAAGAAATCTGATAACCGGAACAAGAAGCCTTAACATAGAAGGAATGCTGCCGTTTGAAAATATGGTTGATGAATATATTGATTTAACGGGCAATCACGTAATGTACCGTGCAACGCCGGTATTTAGCGGAAATAATCTTGTTGCGGACGGTGTGTTGCTTGAAGGCTATTCGGTTGAGGACAATGGTGCAGGCGTAAGCTTTTGCGTGTACTGCTATAACACACAGCCGGGAATTACGATTGACTATTCCACAGGGCTAAGTACCTCGACGACGGTATCTGATTATAATACATCAATTGAAATAAATGAAACTCAGACGGAAATAAGCGGCACAATATATCGCACACCGACAGGTAAAAGGTATCACTTGGATAAGGATTGCGGCGGTAAAAACAGCTACGAGGTTACAATTGATGAAGCAATAAATGCAGGGCTTACGCCGTGTCAGAAATGTGTGGATTAAAATAACGGACTTGCTTTTGGCAAGTCCGTTGTTGCTATTCACCAAGCTTTTTCGGTGAAACATATACCGTATTATATCCCTCGTAAATCACCATTCCCGGCTTTGCACCGTTGGGCTTTTTAACATTCTTAATCGGGCAATAATCCACCGGCACCTGTGACGATTCGCGTGCTTTTGAATAGTATGCTGCCAACTGTGCCGCTTCGCGCATCGTGCTTTCAGGCACATTCTTATCCAAGCCAAGCTTAATCACAGTATGCGAGCCGTGGATATTCTTCGTGTGGAACCATATATCCTGCGAGTTTGCAAGCTTGGTTGTAACGTAATCGTTTTGCGTATTGTTCTTGCCTACATAAATGTCAAATCCGTCAGACGAAACAAAATGCAACGGCTTTGATGCGTTGGCAGATTTCTTTTTCTTATCACTACGTCGGCTGATAAAGCCCTGTTCACCAAGCTCCGTCTTGATTGCATTTATATCCGATTCAATCTCCGCATTTTCAATCACAACAAGCGTACTTTCAAGATAATCAAGCTCATTCTTGCTGATTTCAAGCTGCTTTGCTGCCTCGGTCTCGGCAGTTTTCGCCTTGTTATAACGCTTGTAATATCTCTGCGAATTCTGAGCAGGTGAAAGGCGGGGGTCAAGCTCAATCACAACTGTCGGCATATCCTCTTCATAGAAATTTTCGACCTTAACCGAAGTCATACCCTGTTCAATGCGGTACAGATTTGAAGTGATAAGGTCGCCCTTAATTCTGTATTGTTCCTTATTCTCGGCATCTGCAAGAGTACGGGTGAGAATATTAATCTTTTTTGAAAGCCTCTCAATTCCGTTGGTAACAATCTTAACAAGTCCGGCACTCTTCTGACGCATTCTCTCACGCATATCACGTGTGTAATAGAAGCTGTCAAGTAAGGCACTTATGCTGTCCGTATATTCCACCTGAGCGGCATTTTCGTACTGTTCAATCCTTATTGCACTGAAGTCTGTCAGTTTACCTGTAAAGTTATCGGTAATCATACAAGGCTCAAAAGAGCCGTCCTTTACCTCGTTTGCGAATTTCAATAAAGTGGTCTTAATAAGTGCCTGCTTATTGGTATTAAGCTCCTGAGCACGAATATCGGCACTTTTAAATGCCCGATACACAACCTCACGTGCCATAAGCGGGCTGATACCGCCAATGGTCGATAAAATAAGCTTATCAAGGCGTAAGGGCTGATTGAAATTTATCGTAGTGTCGAGATCAAAATCAATTAAATCCACCTTATCCTGTGACGGCGGATATTCATAGGTGAGACCGGGTAAAACCTGTCTTACAGAACTTACGGTAATATCAATGTGCTTTATTGAATCAAGTATTCTCATATCGGAATCGGTAAGGATGATATTTGAATGTCTGCCCATAATCTCGATTATAAGATATTTAGTTGTAAGATCGCCAAGCTCGTTATAGCTTTCGATGCTCATTTTTATTATTCGCTCAAATCCAACCTGCTCAATTGAGGTGATTTTGCCGCTTGAAAGATGCTTTCGTAAAAGCATACAAAACATAGGTGCACTAAGCGGATTTTTCTTCGGGTGCTCAGTAAAATGCACTCTCGGATGAGCCGAGCCTGCCGATAAAACAAGCCTGTAATTATCCGTAAACGTGCGTACGTGAACGGTAAGCTCGTCCTTCTCGGGTTGATGTATTTTATCTATGCGGCCGTTTATGAGCTTGTCTGAAAGCTCCTTAACAAGACAACGTACCGCCACTGCGTCAAATGCCATTTATGAATTTTCCTTTTCTTGAATTTCTTCTTAATATGCATTTATTATATCAAAAGAGCAAAGTCGTGTAGACTTTGCTACACACCGATACAATAAATGCAACCTTGAAATCCGTCAGGATTTCTTCGTGTGTGCATTTATTATACCATACGCATATCATATTGTCAAATATGCAAATAGAGGAGACTATATAATTTTTTCTCGAACGGTATATAAAATACAGAAATTTAATTCAAAAAGCTTTGCAAATTTTACTGCTATGTGGTATAATAATTACAATCAAAGAAAAAATCCTTACGGATTTTATGTGTTGTAATTATTGTACCGGTGCGAAGCAAAACCTACACGGTTTTGCACTTATGGTATAATATTGTTAGAAAAGAAGGTAAAGAAATGGCAGCTAATTCGAAAATAAAGGACTTTACAACAGGGAATATCTCAAAACAGCTTGTAATATTTGCATTGCCTCTGCTGGCATCGAATCTCTTGCAGATAGTATATAATATGGTCGATATGGTGGTCGTAGGTCATACTCTTGGCGAGGTGGGACTTTCGGCGGTGTCGGTCGGTGGTGATATATCGGGATTTCTGACCTTTGTGGCGATGGGCTTTTCGGCGGCAGGGCAGGTTATTATTTCGCAGTACATAGGTGCAGGGCAGAGGGGAAAAATAGCAAGATTTGTAAACACTATGTTTATGTTTCTGATGATTTGTGCTTTGATTATAAGTACAGTGTGCTTATTCCTGCGTGAGCCGATACTACACCTTATGAATGCACCGCAGGAAGCGTTTAAAGAAGCACTTTCATATTCTACAATTTCAATTGCGGGGCTTGTATTCATATACGGAT
>JAZQHZ010000295.1:0-5190 GCA_045540855.1 Clostridia bacterium | reverse complement strand
TAGCTGCCGCTAATACTGCAGACAGAAAAAGAACCGGGGATATACGTTGCAAACAATTAAAGCTGAACGTCTTGGGGCAGAGCCCGTTTGAATCGTTTGGGCGAGTGCAAACATCCCGACAAATTCAAATTTAATTATTTTTTTGCAACAAAAAAAATTACCATAATTCCAAATTCCTTTTCCAAACAAAATGAGATATTAAGCTGTCGCTTAATATCTCATTTTTACTTCTTCGCTTCCTGAGTACACCGGCACATCAAACACCAGCTCATTTATCGGATAAACCTCCATAAATGCCTGCAAGGTCTGTGCCTGCTTTGCCGCCCATGCGACATCCGTTGCATACTGATGCGTACCCGGCTTCGCCGGATTCCACCGCATCTCATAGAGCGTATTCTGCCCTGCATTTATATAATTTTCACTTATCCACTTCGCACCGCCGTAAATCGCAGTGTTCACGTCAAACCAGCCTATATCATACGCATATTTCGCACCGCCGTTCACCGGGTCTGCATCATATGCACCTATTCCGAACAGGTTATATACCTTTTTCCCGTTATACATAATTCCGCTCGCCAGCTCTGACGTGCCTGCTCCCGATTCAAGGCTTGCGTGAATTGCAAGATATGCCGCATTTATTCCGTAGGTCTGGGCTGCCGCTCTGAACACCTCACCCTTGCCCTTGAGCACGCCTCTATTGCTCAGATATACATCAAGCATCCTTGCATCAACTCTCGATACCGTTGATAAATCAAGGAACTGATACCGCAATGCACCCTGCATACCGTTTTGCGGATTGAGGTATTGCTCCACCTCCGACTGCGATGCAGCACGTGAATTTGTAGTAAACACCACCGGCTTCTGCCTTAATTGCGTCGACAGTGCCGAGGAATAGCCAGTTGCAACGTGGCTGTATTTTACAGGTATCGCAAGCTGATTAATTCTTGCCTCCACACTTTCCGATACAACCTCATACATAAACGATTCGCCCTCGCTCACCACCGAGGCAACCGTGAAATAATCCTCAAGCCCGTTATTCGCCTTTGCCGTTATCACGGCATATCCCTCCGAATTTGCGTGAATAACTCCGTTACCGTCCACGCTCACAATCTCCGGGTCGCTCGAATCCCAGTACACGCTCTTGTCCCTCGCCGAGGTCGGGTAGATATAGGCATTGAGTGCATAATCACTGCCCACCGGAATTTCCTTCACTGCATTTTCAATGAATATCCCCTTTACGGTGATGTTGTATACGCCCGAACGTATGGTACACTGTGCCTTGAAGCCGCCGTCAACAGTTGTCGCCGTAATCGTTGCCGTACCCGCACCGCAGGTGGAAACCACTCCGTTTTCGTCCACGCCTGCAACCGACGTGTCTGATGACGACCATATAACTCTTTTATTCGTCGCATCGGCAGGAATTACATTCGCCCTTAACTGTGCAGTTGTCGGCATATCTGCAAAAAAGCTCAGGTCACTCGCTGATAGTGACACTCCCGTCACCGCACGCCGCACCTCTACCCTGCACTCCTTAACGAGTGCACTGCCGTTTTTGTCAGTGCCGCCGCTTATGTAAATAACTGCATTTCCGGGCGTATTTGTGGCGGTGATAACTCCGTCCTGCGATACCGTCACCACGTTTTCGTCACTCGATGAAAACGTCAGCTCTCTTACCGAGGCATTGGCAGGTGCCACTCCTGCATTGATTTTTGCAGTCCTCTCACCCGAATCGAAGTAAATAACATATTCATCCTTCTCGGTGTCAATATACTCGCCCGGCACATCGTAGAATCCGAACACCGGACGTATGTATCTGACAAACCACTCCGCCTCATCTGCATATGCTGATACGGCGGATAGCATAACAGCGGCAAACGCCGCTGTTAATATTTTTATAATCTTCATAATCATCTGTTAAAGAAATCAATCGTCATCTGACAATAGTCAGAGAATGTCGTTGTAAATACGTAGTTCATTAAAAGTAAGTCGTCCGGATTATAACGCTCCAAAAGCTCGTCCAGACCGCCCTTGTAGGTTCTCGGATCAAGCAGCACTACCTTATGATAGTTCTGAATCACCCACGGTGCAAAGCAGTTGCAGTATGAGTCCTTGACTATAATAAGCGTTCTGCCGTCCGGCTTCTGTGAGTTTGTAAGCTCCACCAACGGCTGGTCTCCGCCTAAGAAGATGCTGTAATCCGTCTGCTTTTCATCAAGGAACACCGCATCGTAAGGAATACTCTGCCCGTCCTCGTAGTACTCGTCAGTGATTGAAATATGTCCCTGCTCGTTCAGGTCATACCATACAATCGTGTCAGGGCTGTTCTTAATCTCCGGAGTCTGTGCCTGCTTATATAAGTAGCCTAAGAAATCCTCCGATTTACGCTCCGGGAACTCCTCAATCGTTACCGGCTTGAACATATCGCCACTGTCGGGATTGTTATCCTGCAATGCCTGCATAAATGCCTTGTAGCCGTAGAACGCACCACGTGCCGTCCAGTGATGGTCGGTGCGGTAGTAGATATACTCGTCCATATTTTCCTTTAAAATATCATAAGTATTTACCGGCGTTATACGCTCAGGCATATTATCATATACGTAATTTATCGTTTCAAGCTGAGAATCCTGGATATTTGCATACATCGCATCCTGGAACTCCAGCTGAGTCGGGATAAGCATTGAATAGAAGTTTATATCCTCATCCAGCTTATCAGCATAGAAGCCGAGCACATTCAAGTACCAGTCCATATGCTCACGGTTGTTTTCAAAGACCTCCATAATGGTGTTGTCCTTGATTAAAAGACGTGATTTCTTGGTCAGATCCGTTCCCACATCCTTCTGTACGGATACGATTTTGCCCAAGTCACTTGTTATACCCTTATTCGCCGAAATCAACTCAGAAAAATCCGTGAAAAACCCACGGAAGCCCACGTTGTCGCCGACATAGTCCTCAAATCCTCTTGAAAACTCGCCGCTCGTTATCGTTTCGGCATTCACCTCCGGCAGCTTTGCGATTGTACGGTTTTCCTCCCTTACGCTCGCCTCATCAGCCGGCAGCCACACAAATACCGCTCCTGTTATCATAAGGAGGATAAATGTGAACATCAGAATTTTGTTTTTCATAACTCTCCTCACTTCCGGAAAAATGCTCTCTATAAATTGCCCACAAATCAGATGCCGACGTATACGGATACTGAGCATTTCTTCGGCTCGAATTAAAATCTAAAGTATAAGAACGGACTATACGTTGAGCCCACCATTACTGCATAGCAAATTGCAAAGCCTAAAATCATACATAACGGCTCAAACCACATCGCAAACCTCGGATTAGCATTGCACACCTTGTGATACAAGGCTCTTGGTGCCGGAGTCGATGCCAGAATGCAGAGGATAAGCAGCCACAGATTTGAACAGATTGATGTAATCGTCACCAAATCATACGGTGCACTTCCCTGTCCGAATGCACACATAAACCAGTTTTTGAGCTGCTCTGTATCCGTATAATAGAACAGTGCCCAGCCAATCATAACTATAAACATTGTGTACACATAGCACAACGGTCGCGGAATTTTCTGCATCCACTGCTTGAACGAGGTCTTTTCTATAAAGAGCAGCACTCCGTAGAACACGCCCCATAATATGAAGTTCCAGCTTGCACCGTGCCACATACCCGTCAGGAACCACACCACGAACAGATTGCGGTAGGGCTTGTATCGGTTTCCGCCGAGCGGAATATATACATAGTCCCTGAAAAAGCTCGAAAGTGACATATGCCATCTTCGCCAGAAATCCGTAATATTCTTTGAAATGTACGGATAGTTGAAGTTTTCAAGGAAATCGAAGCCGAACATCTTTCCTAAGCCTATCGCCATATCGGAATAGCTTGAGAAATCGAAATAAATCTGGAAGGTATAAAACAAAATTCCAAGCCACGCCGTACCTGCCGACATATGCATCGTATCAAGCAGCATCGTTGCCGCACTTCCGGCATAGTCCGCTAAGAGCAGCTTCTTGCAAAGTCCTGCTGTGAATCGTCTTGCACCCTGTGCAAAGCCCTCGATTGTAACCTTTCTATCGTCGAGCTGACGTGCCACGTCTGCATAACGCACAATCGGACCTGCCACCAGCTGCGGGAACATTGAAACATAACCCGCAAACTTAATGAATGACTTCTGTACACGTACATTGCCGCGATACAGGTCGATTATATACGATAAAATCTGGAACGTGTAGAATGAAATTCCAAGCGGCAATGAAATTTTCGGGTCAGGAATATCAAACGGCAGTATTGCGTTTAAATTCGATACGAAAAAGCCTGCGTACTTGAACACACCCAAAAATCCGAAATTAGTGATAAGTGCAAGTATGAACGCCGCCTTGGATACAGCCGTTGCATACCACCTGTCAATAATTCGTCCGTATATGTAGTTCAATATAAGGCTGATTGCAAAAATAATAACCAGCGACGGTTCGCCCCACGCATAGAAAATCAATGACGTGATAACAAGTATCACATTTCTGTACGCATTTTTCGGGCAGAGGTAATACAAAAGCATTACCAGCGGCAGGAATACTCCTGCAAATACGAGATTTGAGAAAACCAAGTGATTATCCTCCTGTATATGTTATATTCGAAAGCACTCAGACTGCCATTTTAAGGAATAAAGCGAATAGGCTTCTGAAAACCGTTAAGATACGCAGCTCATTGCTTCCGACACTTCTTCCAATTTTATACCAACCTACATTATATAATAAAATGCACCTTATGTCAATGAAAAAAATAACCAAATAGTATAAAACAAAATCGCTGAGGTATACTAACTATGTCAACATCAATGACGCAATTTCATTTATGGAGGTAATTATAATGAACTGTAATGCAAACAAGAACATCGAATGTTCAGTGACACAGTGCAAATACCACTGCGGTACTGAAAATTACTGTTCACTTTCAAGCATCAAGGTAGGCACACACGAGGCAAACCCGACAATGATTGAATGCACAGACTGCACATCATTTAAGTTGAAATAAATTATTGTTTAGCGGTGTTGCCTTCCCCTTGAGGGGAAGGTGGCACGAAGTGCCGGATGAGGTGGAAAATCCGACGGATGCTTCGCATCCTACACCTCACCACCGCCTGCGGCGGAGCCTCTCCTCAAGGAGAAGCCTAATATATAAACATTAATTTAT
>JAZQHZ010000294.1:0-10231 GCA_045540855.1 Clostridia bacterium | reverse complement strand
TACCGCCCATAAACTCAACGTCAAAATTGAAGCCGCCATTTACGCAGAACATAACTATACCTGCAACAATAATAATTGCCGGAACAGCTGTGAACTTCCATCTGTTATCTGTAAAGCTCTTTGTAGTTGCTTCCTTTGCTTTTGGCTCGCCGTAAAGCTTTCTGTTTCTGATTCCTGTATTAACAAGCTGCTTTAATAAGAACTTTGTTATTACAATAGCTGTAAACATTGAAAGCACAACGCCGATTCCCAATGTAGTTGCAAAGCCTGTTACTGTACCGATACCTGAACAGTATAATACAACGCACGAAATAATTGTTGTCACGTTTGAGTCAAGAATAGCTGAAAACGCCTTATTAAAGCCTGATTCAACCGAAGCTCTGATTGTCTTGCCCACTGCAAGCTCTTCCTTCATTCTCTCGAAAATGATACAGTCCGCATCAACCGCCATACCTATTGAAAGTACGATACCTGCAATACCTGAAAGTGAAAGATTTGTACGTGTAAGTCCCATAACAAGTCCGATAAGACCTATGTAAATAAGCAATGAAATGCTTGCAATCACACCCGGTAAACGATAAATTACAATCATAAACAGCATAACAAGAATTATACCGATTAATGCCGCCATTACAGCTGTCGGAAGTGCATCCGCACCAAGCTCTGCACCCACTGTTTCCTGTGTGATTACCTCAAGCTCAAACGGAAGCTGACCTGACTTGATCTTGTTTACAAGCTCATGTGCTGATTCAGCAGTGAACTGCGAATTTGTGATAATACATGAGCTCTGATTGATTTCAGAATCTACAAACGGCTGTGACACTACCATATCGTCCATAAGTATTGCGATAAAGTTTTCACCGCTCGTCTTTCTTGCAGCAGCATCTCTTGTAGCCTGTGCAAACTTATCTCTTGCCTCCGGATAGAACTCAAGCTCTACATAATGCTGTACCGGCGATGACGGGTCCGGTGCACCGTATCTGTAATTTACACCCTTGATATCCGTGTTACCGTCAAGAACCACCGCTCCGTCTGCATTTACAAACGTAAGCTTTGCCATTGAGCCTAAAAGCTCTACCGCAGAATCAGTATCAAATACTGACGGAATTTCCACCGTAATTCTGCCGCTTGTGTCCTTTGATATTCTTGCCTCGCTATAGCCTGCATTCTGAGTACGTGTGCTGATTACCTCCTCAACCGCCGCCATATCCTCTTCTGACGGGTTCTCTGCCGTTGCCTGGAAAGTGATTACACTACCGCCTGCAAGGTCAATACCCTGTCTGATTCCCTGCTCCTTATCAAACATACCGCCATACTTTATACCTGCAAAGTCAACACCGACAAATGCAAAGATATTAAGCACCATTGCGAATATCACGCTAAGGGCAAGGATAATTATGCTTTTCTTTTTCATAGCATTTTTTTCCTTTCTTATAGGTTGTCCCCATTTTATTTTAACACTGTATATTTTACTTCTTTTGGGATGTTTTGTCAAGTGATATTTGGGATTTGCTTATTTTGTAATGATTTTGTAAGAGAAGGAGCAAAAAATCCTGCCGATGGGCAGGATTTTTTCTATTAAATTACTTTCACATATCTGAGCACTATCTTCCTGAAGAACGATTTACCCTGATATACCTGAGCACTGAGCTTTTCAATAAATATTCTTATTGTTCTCAATTCGTGCTCTCTTAATCTCGCTCCGCCATAGCTTGAACGACTTATGAGAGACGTTACTCTGTCAATCTCGTATTTGGTAAATACCGGATATTTTTTCAGTATATCACGTTTAAGAGCCACCGCATTGTCCGGATTTGCTTCCACTCCGTCTGCGGCAAGTGCCGCACAGATATACATCATCATATAATTCGCAGTATCGTCCGTTGACTCTGCATAGATTCTCTTATTCTTAAGATATATAAGCACAAGATATCTGATATACATTATCATCGCCGCTATTGTGAGCAGGCATATCAGTATCAGAGTAATTCTTAACGAGCTGCTCATTCTGTCCTCAGGTCTTGTTGCCTTTTCCGGACTGTACATACTCAACGAGCCAGTGTATTGCTCACTTCCGTTTTTGCCGCCGCCTGCAAGCTCAGCATCCTTTGATATGTCAATAACTTCCATATCCTCGGCACTTTCAACATAGAAGCCCGGAGTTACCTCAATGCTTACCCAGCCCATACCGTCACGGTAAATTTCCACCCACGCATGGGCATTCTTTCCCGACAGCGATACGCTGTTTTTATCAGTCATATTAAGGTTTTCAACGTCTGTATCCGACACATAATAGCCCTCTGCATATCTTGCAGGTATTCCTGCCGCACGGTATGCCATTACTGCCGTCGTTGCAAAATACGCCGAGTTACCCTTTCGGTAGCTTGCCAGGAACCAGCCGATAAAGTCCTTGTCCTCCGGCTCAACGGGCGATGGCGTATAGGTTGCAACAAGCTTTAATATCGAACGGATACGGGTTGTTATTGTGTATACACCTACATCCTCTTTATCCGTCTCAAAATCCTTGAAGAAAACCTCGTCTATTTCGCTCTTTGTCTTTTCGTCAATGTCAAGATATGTATCCTTTACAAATGCACGGTATACATTTTCCTTTTTGAGGTATTCGGACTGTTCTTCGTTATCACTTCCGCTTACCCACGAAGCAGCCGTCAGCAGCTCCGGCTTTTTATCCGTTTCAACATTTGCAAACGAATACTTATCAGCACCGAAAAACTTTCCCGGCCTTATTCCTAAATCCCTGTATGAATACGCACCTATATTTTCAATAACCGATGCAGTGAACGGCAGATATACATAGCTTCTGTCGGCACCCGTGTTTTCAACCGCTATAATGTTTGGCTCTTCTTCATTGCCGTCTGCTTCACTGTATTGTGCATATATATTATTAGGTCCGAATCTGCTCACGGCAAAATAATCAAGCATCCCGCCCCATTCGCCAAGATATGTATCCTCCTCATACGGAACCCACACATTCTCCCTGAAGCTACCGCCGGTAAAGCCCTTGAGATATACCGACTGCGGCTCCTTGAATGTAACCCTGAGCATTTCACCCTCGCCGTCAAGCATAGTGTCCGCTTTAAAGAGGTCACCCTTAGGCAATGAATCAGCACCGTATCTGAATTTATGCACCGCCTGATTTACGTCCTCGTGCAGATCGTCAAGTGCATCAATGCCGTTAAAGCCCGTCAGAGTCAATAACAGTGCACCCACTGCACACGCCGCCGCCATACCTGCAATTATATACATCACAGCCTTGACGTTTCCTGCACTGCACACACTCCAGCAGCCTGCCCAGCCCATTACCGTAAGCGGCAGGATTATTGCAAGGGCGTTCACTTTAAGCGTAAGTGCAATTGCAAGCACAACAAAGGCAATCAGTGTAAGCATAATAACATTACGCTTTCTTACCGTATGGTTTACAAGCATCACTGCTATTGCCGTAAGTATGGCATAGAGTGCAATGAAATCCATAGCCGATGCACTCTGTGCTCCCAATGTGACGTGGTCAGTTGAAAACGCCGCATTTGAGTATTCTATCACAACATTAAGACTGTTTATAATCGCACGCCTTATTCCGTCAAGATTTATCATCACAGACAGTGCAAACACTATTACTGCCGCCGCATGGAAAATCTGCGAAGCAGTCGGTTTCTTTTCAAGCGCCGCCAGTACAAACGTCAGCACTGCCGCCTCAAGCAATACGAAAATGCCGCACGGGATATTACCTGTAAACGACGCAAGAAATGCCGCAATGCCCATAGCAAGAATAGCTATTGCAACACTGCTCCAGAGTCTTGTGCCCTTGGTATTATCTGCCGCATATATTCTGTTTTGCAAATAAACTCACTCCTCCGCATATCACAGCTCAATGAACTGCGATTCACTCTTAATCTTTTCTGCCGATATCTTATACATCGGATAGCCCTCGTCGTGGCTGTATTCCGTTTCGCCCTCGCTCTTTATCGCAATGGCACTCATATCAATATTTGCCGCCACGACAGACAGCATTCTTGCATTCGCCTCAGGACCTATGTATATAAGCTTTGAATAACGCTTATGCAGTCCCGCCGACAGAAATTCATCAGCAAAGCTGTTGCTGTTTTCGGGAATAACCACACTCATCATTTCATCGAAGAGAACAGTGGAATCACTCAGCTGATGCACACTGATATCAAGCTGTAAGCCGTGATTTAAAACCAGTGCACTGTGTCCTATTCCCTGTCGCATTGTTTCCTGCGATATTGCGGCACTGAGTCCCATAATTGATGAAAGCACATCAATTCCGACCTCTTTACCGCTTAAATCCTTAAGCATAAGGTCAAACACGAATACTATTCTGAAATTGTTCGGTCTGCTCCATTCACGGATTATAATCTCATCCGCCTTTGCCGACAGCTTCCAGTGTGCCGCACTCAATGAGTCGCCCTCGGCGTATTCTCTTATGCCGAACACCTCGCTGTTATCGTGGCCTTTAAGGAATTTATCGTAATTGTATCCGCCGAATTCTGCATTGAGCAGCTTCTGTGCATGCACCTGTATTTCAGGCATAGGCGGATATACTGTATAATTCTTTTTCCACTGAAAGTTCAGCTTTGAGCGTGTGATATTGAAAATATCACAGCAATAAATTTCCTTTATCTCTACTGAGCTTCTTCCGCATTTCTCGTTGTTCAATGAAATATCATAGGTCTGCGTTTTATCGCTTCCGTAAAGCTGAACTCTTTCCTCTCGCACCTCGTCAAACATATGGTTTTTACACAGTAGCACCACCTCAATACATCCCATAGGCAGCTTACTCTTGTTATTTACCGTAATGCTTAACGGCTTTGCCTTATTTCCCATAACGCACGCAGATGCAATGTCACAGCTGATGCTTATTTTCTTTGCATTGTCTGTTACAGACAGCTTGATAAGCACCAAAGCGGCAATAACCGTTATCAGGAGAAGGAGAGAAAAAAGTGTGTTGTTATATACAAACGTCGCTGCCGCCGCAATAAGTGCGACAGCGTACATTATTCTATATCTAAGCATTTATTTTACCCTCTTAGTTCCGGGAACACTTACGTAGTCCAGAATCTGCTCACACATTTTCTCTGCTGTGAGTCCCTCTATTCTCGCCTGCGGCTTCATCTGCAGTCTGTGTGCACATACCGGGATAAATACCTCACGCACATCCTCCGGTGTCACGAAGTCACGGTCGTGCATAATAGCACACGCCTTTGCCATCTTTGAAAGTGCATACACACCTCTCGGGCTGACACCTAAAGCAATCATAGCTTCCTGACGGGTTGCTTCACAAAGTCTGATTAAATATTCCATAACATTATCGTTCATATTGATTGATGAAAGATACTGTCTTGTTTCAAAAATATCGTCCTTTGACATAATGCACGAAACCTTATCTAACGGATCCGAGAACTGACGCTGCTTTAAAATATCCATCTGATCGCCAAGCTGCGGATATCCTATGCTTAATTTCGCCATAAAACGGTCAAGCTGTGAATCCGGCAACGGCTGTGTACCTGCTGATGTAAGCGGGTTTTGCGTTGCAATTACAAGGAAGGGATTCGGCAGCTCATGCGTTACACCGTCAACCGTAACCCTGCTCTCCTCCATAGCCTCAAGCAGAGCTGACTGTGTCTTTGCAGAGGTTCTGTTAATCTCATCGCCGAGAAGCATATTACAGAATACTGCTCCCTGCTTGAAGGTGAACTCTCCGCTTGACTTATCATACATTGTGAAGCCGGTAATATCCGAGGGCATTGTATCCGGAGTGAACTGTATTCTCTTGTAATCAAGCCCCATTACCTTTGAAAAAGCAAGTGCAAGTGTTGTTTTACCAACGCCCGGGCAGTCCTCAAGCAGGATATGGCCTCCGGCATATATTGTCATAAGCACCTTTTCTATTACATCTCTCTTACCGACAATTACCTTGCTGATTTCATCTACTATCTGTTTTGATTTCTCTGATATCATCTTATATGTCCTCCGATATTACTTATTGGGCATTCTCTGCCTCTTCTTCGCCGCCGCTTTCGTTTTCCTTTGATGTGCTGACAATCGCTTCCGGCTCGTCAGTCACAGCTTCCGAATTATCCTCTGAAGCTTCCGGTTCTTCCGCTTCTTCCGTTGGCTCCTCCGGTGCTTCCGGTGCTTGTGTTTCCGTTGGCTCCTCCGGTGCTTCCGGTACCTCTGTTTCCGTCGGCTCTTCCGTTGGCTCCGGTACCTCTGTTTCTGTCGGCTCCTCTGTTGCTTCCGGTGCCTCTGTTTCTGTCGGCTCTTCTGTTGCTTCCGGTGTCTCTGTTTCTGTCGGTTCTTCCGTCATTTCCGGTGCCTCTGTTTCTGTTGGCTCCTCCGTTGTCTCCGGCTCTTCCGATTCTTCCGTAATCACCTCTGCGGCTCTGTTATAAAGCACTTCATTCCACGCTTCTATGTACTTTGCCGATGTGTTCTTCGGTACGTATATCTTCATACCGTCAAGCTCATCTCCAAAGGCATTTTCGCCTGCCTGTGCAGGAGTTTCTGACTTTATTGTTATTTTCTTGAGACTGTCACAGCCCGCGAACGCATCTTCACCTATCTTTTCAACAGTTGCCGGAATTATAATTTCCTCAAGCAGATTACAGCCTCTGAATGCCGCCTCTCCGATTTCGGTTGTCTTATCCGACATAACCACCTTCGCAAGTGCACTGTCGTTTTCAGCCATACGCTCGCTTATTACCGTAACACCTTCCGGAAGTGAGATTTCTCTCAATTCCTTACACTCCGCAAATGCACCCTCGCCAATCGTTGTAAGCTGTTCAAGCGATGAAATATTCATCGTCTCAAGTGCAGTTCCGTAAAGTGCTTCTGTGCCGATTTCCTTGAGATTGCTTGCAAATGCAATTCTTCCGAGTGACGAAGCGTTCTTGAACATCCTGTCACCCATTTTTTCAAGATTCAACGGCATTCTTACGGTTGTTATTGATGTGGCGTTTTCAAAGACACTTTCACCCACGCTGACAAGATTTCTTGCCGAGCTTAACGCTACATTCGTCAATGAGGTATTGTTATAGAACGCCCTGTCACCTATCGTTTCAAGCTTTGTCAGCTTATTGAAATTCACCGTTACAAGTGACGTACAGTTTTCTGCCGCACTGTCTCCGATTGTAGTTATCAGAAGCGGCAGCTGCATATCTGCCATTGCTGTACAGTTATAGAACGCCATTTCAGGAATTTCCCTTATCGCCGTCATCTTAACCATATCAACACTCTTTAAGGAAGTATTGTTTGCAAAGCTTTCCTTGCCGATTTTCTCCGTAATTACCGAGAAATTAATCTCTTCCACTTCCGTACAGTCATACAATGCTCTTTCTCTTATTTCCTTGACCTTATCAAGCATTGTAAATGTGCCGCCATAGGTCACTGCCAGATCATAGAGCGTGTATGTATCGTCAACATTCACTCCGTATATTGCGTGCGAATCTGCCACGTAATTGAGTGCCGGTGCTGATATCTTTATCTTATCGCCCAACGCCTCCTGATATGAAGCAAGCGACTCTGAAGGAACATAAAGCTCCTTTATTCCTTCCATACCTTCGCCAAGTTCAACAGGTGCAGCCGATGTCATCACCAGCACCTCTATGCTTGCCGATTTGAAGGCATTTTCACCTATTACCTTAACAGTGTTCGGGATAAGCACATAATTATATGTGTATTTGCTTCCGAATGCGCCGTCTGCAATTTTTACCGTACCCTCTGCAAGAGCAAAGTTATCAAGGTTTGTATGCGGTGCATCCACAAGGATTTTGCCCTCTTCCTCTACGGAATACAATGCACCGTCTATATACACGTAATCTGCCGCCGAGCCGTTTATAATCTTATCTGCACTGCCCTTTCCGAACAGGTCATCAAGCACCGGTCCCCAGCTTTCCAGATATGCTTCAAGTGCATCGGGATATACGTATATTTTCACCTCATCCGGGTTGATATCCTTCCATACCTCTGCACTTGTCTTGACAGGTGCTGTGCCCGAAAGCATAATTGATGTAAGCTTATCCAATCCGGCAAAGCAGCCGTCCTCAAGAGCCTCCACCGATGACGGGATATTTATCGCCGTAATCTTATCACATTTACTAAAAGCATCCTTGCATATTACCTTTGTATCATATGCCGGAGTGAATTCTCCCTCTGTTGACGGTGCTACATATAAAAGCTCATAGCCACTGTATTTCGCTTCCTCACCGTCAGCTTCAACCTTGCGGTATAATGCCTTGTTTTCATATGAATATTTTCCACCTGCATTCCCTGCAGTGTTAAATAAATACGAGGTCATACCCGAGCCGTAAAGCCCGTCTATCGTTTCGCCCCACGCCTTCATATATGCACAGAGCACCTCATCATTTTCCGAATCCGGCACTTCGATTATCATTCCCGATGTGTCAAGTCCGGAATGTGCATTTTTGAATTTCAATGCACTGTTATCATCCACAGTCGGCGGAGTTGTTGAATTAAACACAAGCTTCTTTACCGAGAGCCCGTCGTCTGACGAATTATAGAATACTGTTGCACCAAGATTTACGTCCTGTGCAGTAAAGGTAAGTGTTCCGATTGCCGCCTCGGCAAATGCGTTTTCACCCACCTGAGTTACTGTATCGGGTAATGTGAGATTTTCCATTGCTGAGCCCATAAACGCTCCGGCGTATATTGTGGTAAGCTCTTCCGGGAATTCCGTAATCTCTTCTGCCTGTGCAGGACACGCATAAAGGATTGTTCCGTCCTTGGAATAAAGAACTCCGTCAATGCTCTTGAAATATTTATTATTCTTGTTTACCACGTAGCCCTTGAGGTTCGGGAACAGCACCTTAGCCGTTTCAAAATCAATCTTCTTTATTGACGATGAAATCTGTATATATTCAACCTCGGACTGGTCGCCCTTGAAGGACGTGAAATCAATCTTCGTTGCACCGCCCGATGTCACCGAGCCGCCGCCTGTATGGTTTGTGATTCCTATTTCACCCTTCGATACCTGTACCTCGTTACCTGCCGCCTCATTTTCCTTTACAATTTCCGACGGCTTTGACGGCTCCGGTGCCTCTGTCGGCATCGGCTCCTTGGTTATCTCCGGCTCCTTCGTAGGCTCTGCAGTCGGCACTGCTGTCACCTGCGGAGCCTCTGTCTGTACCGGCTTTTCGGTTACGTCCGGCTTATTATTCTTTCCTCCGGAGGTTTTTGTTTCCTCAAATGTCGGTGCCATAGTTTTTGCAGGACGTGGGGTTATAACCGGAGCCTGTGTCGGCTTCGGAGTTGCAGGAGCCTTCGTCGGTGCGGGAGTATAGTTAGGCACTACACTGTCAATCGTGTCATCATCCTTGTTAACCTCAACTAATATATCCGAATCCTCACCCAAATCCTCGCCTGTGGAATCATAGCTTGATGCCTTATCCGTGCTCTTACCTGTATCCGCATTCGAATATCCGCCCTTGTCCGTTCCCGATTTCACAGACTCTTCCTGCGAGCTTATATTATTATCCTTATTTTCATCACGCTTAGTCTTTTCCGGCTCATTTGTCGCCTTCGGTGCTTCAGTGCTTTTATCTTCATCTTTACCTTCATTTAGCGATTCATTCTTCGCCTCATCCGATGAATTTGTGCCGTTGCCGTCACCGTCCTTGCCCTTTGAGCTTCCCGCACCCTCTGATGCGTTATAGGCAACATCGCCGTTCTTACGCATATCGCTGAAGCTGTATTTATCCGGGTCAAACACACTGTGCAGAATATCGGGCGAGGTTATCACCGCCGCCGCAAGGCTTCCCACAAGTGCCGCACCTGCAACCGCATATAAGCCGTGCTTCTTGCTAAGCTTGAATTTCTTATCCGGCATTAAGGATTTCTCCTTTCCAATCAGTTATATTAAAATCCGCAAAATTCTTTAGAGATATTTTGCAAGCTCTGTCTTTAACAGTTCAAAATCAATCGGCTTTGCAAGGTGACCGTTCATTCCTGCCGCCAATGACCTGTTCTTATCCTCTACAAACGCATTTGCAGATAGTGCAAAAATCGGGATTCTCTTTGCTTCCTCACCGCTTAATGCTCTTATTCTGCGTGCCGCTTCGAGTCCGTCCATTTCCGGCATCTGGATATCCATTAAGATTACGTGGTATCTGCCCACTCCGCCGTTCATAAACTTGTTAAGTGCAATTGCACCGTTTTGTGCAATGTCAACCTCTGC